>DATGZZ010000891.1:0-4344 GCA_035296945.1 Reyranella sp. | reverse complement strand
CCCAGGAACAGCGTAAGGCTCTGCCGGTACGGCCCGGCCCCAACCAGGCCGCGGCCGCACCCCAAACGGGAGTGCGTCGCGTTGCTGCTGAGTGACCTGATGCGGGCTACCCCCTCCGGCCCTTCGGGCCACCTCCCCCCTCAGAGGGGGGAGGGCTGGGGAGGGGGGAATGACCCCGCGCTCGCTGGCTTGACCCTCGACTCGCGTACGGTCGAGGCGGGCTTCCTTTTCGCCGCCCTTGCCGGCAATCGGCAGGACGGCGCGGCCTTCGTCGCCGAGGCGGTGAAGCGCGGCGCGGTCGCGATCCTGGCGGCCCCCGACGCCATCCTGCCGCCGCTCGATCCCTCAATCGTCGTCATCCGCGACGCCAATCCGCGGCGGCGCGTGGCGCTGATGGCCGCGGCCTTCGCCGGGACGCAGCCGGCGACGATCGCGGCAGTGACCGGCACCAACGGCAAATCCTCGACCGTCCATTTCGTGCGCCACATCTGGGCAAGCCTCGGCCTCAAGGCCGCGAGCGTGGGCACGCTCGGCATCTTCTCGCCCGGCCTGACGCGCGAAGCGGGCCTGACCACGCCCGATCCCGTGCAGCTGCACCAGGATCTGGCGATCCTGGCGCGCCAGGGCATCACGCATCTCGCCATCGAGGCGTCGAGTCACGGCCTGGACCAGCATCGGCTCGACGGTCTTCGCCTGTCGGCGGCCTGCTTCACCAACCTGACGCACGAGCATCTCGACTATCACGCCTCGATGGAGACGTACTTCGCGGCCAAGGCACGACTGTTCGACAGCCTGCTGCCGGAAAGCGGCACGGCGGTGGTCAATGCCGACAGCGATCGCGCCCAGGCGCTGATGGCGATCTGCGCCCGCCGCGGCGTCCGCTGCTGGACCTACGGCGGCAAGGGCCGCGAGTTCCGCCTGCTCAAAGACCGGGCAACGTCGGCCGGCCAGCACCTCGCGGTCGAAATCCTGGGCGAGTTGCACGGCATCGAGCTGCCGCTGGTCGGCGGCTTCCAGGCCTCCAACGCGCTGGGCGCCCTGGCGCTTGCCGTGGCGACCGGCGGCGATGTCGGCCACTCGGTCGAGGCCCTGGGCAGCGTGACCGGCGCACCCGGCCGCCTGCAGCTCGTGGCCCGCCATCGCACCGGCGCCAACGTCTTTGTCGACTACGCCCACAAGCCCGAGGCGCTGGAGACCGTGCTCACGACCTTGCGGCCGTTCGCATCCGGCCGCCTGGTCGTCGTGTTCGGCTGCGGCGGCGATCGCGATCGCGCCAAGCGGCCGGTGATGGGCGAGATCGCCACACGGCTCGCCGATCTCACCCTGGTGACCGACGACAATCCACGCAGCGAGGAGCCCGAGGCCATCCGCGCCGAGATCGTGCGCGGCATTCCCGCCGACCGACGCAACTGGATCGAGGTGCGCGACGGTCGGCACGCCGCCATCGAGCGCGGCATGGCCGCGCTCCGCAGCAAGGACGACCTGCTCCTGATCGCCGGCAAGGGCCACGAGACCGGGCAGACCATCAAGGGCGTGACGCATCATTTCGATGACGCCGAGGTGGCGCGCGAGTTCGCCGAGGCGGTGTCGTGAGCGCGCTGTGGTCCTCCGACGAAGTGGCTCGGGCGCTCGGCGCCGTCATTGCTGCGCCGTTCGAAGCCAATGGCGTCACCTTCGACAGCCGCGCCGTCGGCAAGGGCGACCTGTTCTTTGCCCTGAAGGGCGAGACAACCGACGGCCACGGCTTCGTGGCCGAGGCGATGAAGCGCGGCGCCGCGGCGGCCGTCGTGTCGCGCGATGTCGAGAATGCCGGCGGCACGCTGATCCGCGTGCCCGACACCCTGAAGGCGCTGGAGGGGCTCGGCCGCGCCGCCCGCCGGCGCAGCAAGGCGCGGATCGCCAGCGTCACCGGCTCGGTCGGCAAGACCAGCACCAAGGATGCGCTGCGCGCCATGCTGTCGGCCCAGGCGCCGACCTCGGCCAGCACGGCCTCGTTCAACAACCACGTCGGCGTGCCCATCAGCCTCGCCCGCCTGCCGCGCGAGGCGCGCTACGGCGTGTTCGAGATCGGCATGAACCATCCCGGCGAGATCGAGCCGCTGGCGCGCCAGGTCGAGGCCGATGTCGGGGTGATCACCAATGTCGAGGCCGCCCATATCGGGCACATGGGGTCGGAGGAGGCGATTGCCGACGAGAAGGCCTGCCTGTTCGCCGGCATGGCCCAAGGTGCAGTGGCCGTGCTCAATCGCGACGGCAGACACTACGAAAGGCTGGCCGGCCATGCCCGCCATTTTGGCGTATCGCGCATCGTGGGCTTCGGCCGCGGCGAGACTGCGGACGCGCGGCTTGTCTCCTGCAACCTGCAGGATTCAGGCAGCGATGTTGTCGCCTTGATCCAAGGCCGGCGCATCGAGTATCGCCTCGGGGCGGCCGGCGAGCACTGGGTGCTGAACAGCATTGCAGCGCTCGCCGTCGTCGAGGCGCTCGGCGCGGATGTCGAGCAGGCGGCCGCGTCGCTCGCCGGCGTCACGGCCTCGCCGGGGCGCGGCGCGCGACGCTTCCTGAAGTTCGGCACCGGCACGGTCGAGCTTCTGGACGAGAGCTACAACGGCAACCCGATGTCGGTTCGCGCCATGCTCGCCATCCTGGCGCGCACCGAACCGGCCAAGGGCGGCCGCCGGCTGCTGGCGCTGGGCGACATGCGCGAGCTGGGCGAGGGCGCCGATGCCTACCACGCCGGCCTCGCCGACGCGGTGTCGGCCAGCGGCGCCACACAGGTCTTCCTGTGCGGCCCGCACATGGAGGCGCTGTGGCGCAAGCTCGAGCCGGCGCAGCGTGGCGTGCACCGGCCGGATTCGATGGCGCTCGCCGGCGAGGTCGCGGCGGCGCTGCGGGCAGGAGATGTGATCGCGGTGAAGGGTTCGCTGGGTTCAAAGATGAAGCATGTCGTCGACGCCATCCTGGCGGCCAGTGGGGGCGAGGTGGAACGCTAGATGTTCTACAACCTCCTCTATCCGCTGGCGGACGTGTTCAGCCCGTTCAACATCTTCCGTTATCTGACGTTCCGGTCGATTGCGGCGTTCCTGACGGCGCTGGTGCTGAGCTTCCTGATCGGCGGCGGGCTGATCCGCTGGCTGCGCAGCAAGCAGGCGCAGGGCCAGCCGATCCGCAACGACGGCCCGGCCACCCACCTCACCAAGAAGGGCACGCCCACCATGGGCGGGCTCTTGATCCTGATCACGCTCACGGTGGCGACGCTGCTGTGGGCCGATCTCACCAACCGCTACGTCTGGATCGTGCTCGCCATCACCCTGGCCTTCGGCGCGGTCGGGTTCTGGGACGACTTCCTCAAGGTCACCAAGAAGAACCCCAAGGGCGTGCCGGGCAAGATCAAGCTCGCGATCTCGATCGTGGTGGCCGCCATCGCCGCCTACCTGATCGCCCAGGCCTCGCCCTCGCCGCTGCGCTACATGATGGCCTTGCCGTTCCTGAAGGATGTGCTGCTGCCGCTGGGGATCATAGGCTTCCTCGCCTTTTCGACCCTGGTGATGGTCGGCGCCTCCAATGCCGTCAACCTGACCGACGGCCTCGACGGCCTCGCCATCGGGCCGGTGATCATGGCCTCGGCGGTGTTCGGCCTGATCGCCTACGTGGTGGGCAACACCATCCTCACCAACTACCTCTATCTCCACCACGTGCCGCGCTCGGGCGAGCTCGCCGTGCTGCTGGCCGCGCTGATCGGCGCGGGCCTGGGCTTCCTGTGGTTCAATGCGCCGCCCGCCATGGTCTTCATGGGCGACACCGGCTCGCTCGCCATCGGCGGCGCGCTGGGCGCGGTCGCCGTCGTCACCAAGCACGAAATCGTGCTGGCGATCGTGGGCGGCCTGTTCGTGCTCGAGACCGTCTCGGTGATCGTGCAGGTCCTGTCCTACAAGTGGACCGGGCGCCGCGTCTTCCGCATGGCGCCGCTGCACCATCACTTCGAGCAGAAGGGCTGGGCCGAGCCCACCATCGTCTTCCGGTTCTGGATCATCGCCGCCATCCTGGCGATGGCCGGCCTCGCCACCCTGAAGCTGCGGTGAGCGGATGATCGATCTCGGCATCCTGAAAGGTTCGTCGTTCGTCGTGCTGGGGCTGGCGCGTTCCGGCCTGGCGACCGGACGCGCCCTGAGGGCGGCCGGCATCGACTGCATCTGCTGGGACGACAATGCGGCCTCGTGCGATGCCGCAGCGAAGGCCGGGTTGAACGTCGCAGATCCCACGGACATCGACTGGTCGCGCATCACAGCGCTGGTCATCAGTCCGGGCATTCCCAGTACCTTTCCCAAGCCGCATCCCGTGGCC
>DATGZZ010000890.1:0-3790 GCA_035296945.1 Reyranella sp. | reverse complement strand
TACTTCAACGACCTCCTGCCGCTGCCCTACACCGAAGAGGCGCTGGCTGTCGTCGTGCGCAATGTGCAGCGCCTGCAGGAGGCGCTGGGCCGGCAGGTATCGATCGAGAACCCGTCCTGCTACCTGGGTTTCGCGCAATCGACCTTGAGCGAACCCGAGTTTCTGGGCGAGCTCGTCCGGCTGAGTGGCTGCGGCCTGCTGCTCGATGTGAACAACATTGCCGTGACGGCGCACAATCTGCGCCTCGATCCGCGCGACTGGCTGGACCTGCCGGGTGAGGCCATCACCCAGTACCATCTCGCCGGCCATGCCGTGAACGACGCCGACGGCGAGACCATCCTGATCGACGATCACGGTTCGCGGGTGAGCGACGGCGTGTGGGCGCTGTTCGCCGACGTCGTGCAGCGCTTTGGCCGACGCCCGACCTTGGTCGAATGGGACACCGACCTGCCCGCCCTGTCGGTGCTGCTCGAGGAGGCGGCGCGCGCTGCATCGGTTGGAGGCCATCGTGCCGCTCGCGCTGCGTGATCTGCAGCGGGCGTTCGCCGCTCATCTCTGCGGCGAGGACCAACAGGCCTTGGTCGCGGAAATCCTTCCCGCCGCAGAGCGCCTGCGCATCCATCGCCACCATATGCTCGACAGCCTGGCCGCGGCCCTGGCTGCGACTTTCCCCACTGTCCAGGCGGTGGTCGGCGCCGAGTTCTTCCGCGGCCTGGCGCGCGCCTTTATTGGCCGGTCGCTGCCCACCCAGCCGGTGCTGGCCGAGTACGGCGCAGGCTTCCCGGCCTTCATCGCGGGCCATGACGCTGCCCGCGACCTGCCGTACCTGGGCGACGTCGCCCGGCTGGACTGGGCGCTGAACCTTGCCTTCCACGCCCCACCCGGCGGCCGGCTGGCCGCGGCCGACCTGGCGGCACTCCCGGCCGACCGGCTGCCCTCGCTGCGGCTCAGCCTGGCGCCGGGGACTGTCCTGGTCTGCTCGCCCTATCCGCTGGACCGTATCTGGGCGGCTTCACAACCCGAGGCGGCGGCGGATCCGGTCGACCTTGCGGCCGGCGGCGTGCGGCTTCTCGTCCTGCGCCGGCCCGACGATGCGGCGTTCGTGAGCCTGTCGGCCGCAGAGGCGGCCTTCGTCGCCGGCCTCAGCGAGGGGCTGACCTTGGAGGAGGCGGCCGGTAGGGCTGAGCCGGACTTCGACCTGTCGGCGGGCTTCGCCCGCCTGCTCGGGCTGGGTGTCTTTGCTGCGTCGCAGCATGGTTGCCTTGTTGGCACCATAATTGCGCGTGGTTCGTGAGGATTGACCGTGTCGGGCTATGCTGCACTGCACGACAAGTGGTGGTTAGCAACAGCGAACTTTGTTGCAGCGTCATCGACCATCCCTATACTCCGCGCGCCTCAAGAACCGCCTTCCCCCAGGCGGACGTTGTAGTCGCTGCGAGTGGAGTTGCCGACGATGTCGATCACGTTGCCGCAGAATTACCGGCCGACTGAACGCGAAAGCTTTATGAACCCGATGCAGCAGGAATACTTCCGGCAGAAGCTGCTGAAGTGGAAGAACGAGCTGATCGAGGAATCCAACCAGACATTGCAGAACATGCAGGAGGAGAGTCTGGCGCAGCCCGATCTCGCCGATCGCGCCACCGCCGAGACCGACCGCTCGCTCGAGCTGCGCACGCGGGATCGCTTCCGCAAGCTGATCTCCAAGATCGACAGCGCGATGAAGTCGATCGACGAAGGCACCTACGGCTACTGCGAGGAGACCGGCGAGCCGATCTCGCTGAAGCGCCTGGAAGCTCGCCCGATCGCCACGCTGTCGGTCGAGGCGCAGGAGCGCCACGAGCGCCTCGAGCGCACCCGCCGCGACGAGGGCGCGGACTGATCGCTGGGAGCGCGGGCCTCCGGCCCGCTCATGAGTGCGGGCCGGAGGCCCGCGCTCCCTTAAGCTTTCGCCTCAGCCTGAAGATCCTGTCGCCTGAGCGCGCGGCCTGAGCGGCCGCCGCCGGGCTTGCCGTCACGCCAGACGGTCTGGCCGTTGCACAGCACGACGTCGATGCCTTTGGCTGCTGAGATCGGCTTCTCGAAGGTCGCTGTGTCGATCACCGTCGCGGGATCGAACACGCAGAGGTCGGCATAGAAGCCCGGCCTGATCTCGCCGCGCTTGGCGAGTCCGAAACGCTGGGCCGAGTACGACGTCATGCGCCGCACCGCATCCTCCAGCGGGAAGAGTTTCAGATCGCGCGAGTAGTGACCCAGCACGCGCGGAAAGGTGCCCCACAGCCGCGGATGGGGATGGGCGTCGAAGGGGATGCCGTCCGAGCCGATCATGGCGCCGGGATGGGCCATGGCGCTCTGCACGTCCTTCTCGTCCATCATGAAGTAGATGGCGCCGGCGGGCTGGATGCGATCGGCCGCCTCGCTCATCGAGCAGCCCATCTCCTTTGCGATCTCCTTGAGGTCGCGGCCGGCAAGGCCGGCCACCTTGTCGGACCAGGTGATCAGCACCTTGTCGGCCCGCTCCAGCATGTCGCTGCGCAGGATCGTCGAGCCGGCGATGTAGGGATAGACGTCGAAGGCGATCTGCTGCTGCTTCATCGCCTCGGTGAACTTGGGCAGCGTCTCCTTCATGCGCCCGAAGTTGGTGCGGCCCGAGCACTTGTGGTGCGAGACGACGATCGAGGCGCCGGCGCGGCGGCCGATCTCGAAGGTCTCGTCCATCGCCGGCAGGATGTTCTCGCCCTCGTCGCGCATGTGCGCGGTGTAGACGCCGCCCCACTTGCCGAGCGGCTTGGCCACCTCGGCGACTTCGTCGGTCGAGGCGGCATTGGCCACGGCGTAGAACAGGCCGCTCGACATGCCGATGGCGCCTTGTTCGAGGCTCTGGTCGAGCAGGTCGCGCATGCCGTTGATCTCGCCGGCGGTCGCGGTGCGCGCGAGATCGTCGCCCATGAAGTTCATGCGCAGCGTCGAATGGCCGATCAGGAAGGCGCCGTTGATGGCGGGCCTGGCAGCATCGACCTTGCCCGCGAACTCCGCGAAGCTCCTGGAGATGTTGGCCTTGTTCCGGACGATCAGCGACAGGAAATGACCGACATCGTCGCGGATGTAGGGTGCGGCCGATGCGCCGCAATTGCCGCACACCACCGTGGTCACGCCCTGGCTCGCCTTCATCGCCATGGTCGGATTGTCGATCAGCGCGGTGTCGTCGTGAGTGTGCACGTCGATGAAGCCCGGCGCCACGACCTTGCCCGTGGCGTCGATCTCGTTGTCGCCCTTGAGCGCACCCGGCGCCTCGACCGCGGCGATGCGGTCGCCCTTGAGCGCCACATCGGCGGCGAACAGCTTCTTGCCCGTGCCGTCGGCGACCTGGCCGTTGCGGATGACGATGTCGTAGGTGGCCATGGTTTCCTCAGGCTTCGTTGCGGCCAAGCCGCATGTCGAGATCGAACGGATAAAGCGGCCGCCTGACCTTGGTGTACTTGAAGAGCTTCAGGTCCGACGCGGTGCAGCCGTCGCCGTCGCACATGACGACGTGCTTGGCGATCGGCTCGAAGCCGGCGCGGAAGTGCTGGCGCGACTTGATCAGCACGTACTTCTTGCGGCGCGGATCGATGCCGCAGTGGGTGAAGACGCCAAGGTCGTAAGGCTCGGCGCGGCGCTCGGAGACCACGATCTGCATCTTGCCGGTGTCGAGCACGGCGGTGCGGCCCATGCGCGCCGTGGTGCCGGTCGCCATCGGCCCGGTGACGACGAACTGGCCGTCGGTGATGGCTTTGACCTTGCCGGTCACCTT
>DATGZZ010000889.1:0-4035 GCA_035296945.1 Reyranella sp. | reverse complement strand
GGTTGTTGCCCGCCTGGCCCGGCACGTCCTTGGCCAGCGTCCAGCGCGCCGCCTGGAAGTCGCACATCGAGATCATCGCCTGCAGGAGCGAGCTCGCCACCCACTGCCCCTCGCCCGATTTCTCGCGCTCGAGCAGGGCGATCAGGATGCCGATGGCGCAGTGCAGGCCGGCGCCGACGTCGGCCACGGCGATGCCCGCGCGCACCGGGCCGCCGCCCGGCATGCCGGTGACCCACATTATGCCGCCCATGCCCTGGGCGATCTGGTCGAAGCCCGCGCGCTCGGCATAGGGCCCGTCCTGGCCGAAGCCCGAGATCGAGCCCAGGATGATGCGCGGGTTCACCTTCTTCAGGCTCTCGTAGTCGATGCCGAGACGGAACTTCACGTCGGCGCGGTAGTTCTCGACCACGACGTCGGCCTTCTCGACCAGCTTCATGAAGACGGCGAGACCGTCCGGCTCCTTGAGGTTGAGCGTGATCGAGCGCTTGTTGCGGTGCAGGTTCTGGAAGTCGGGCCCGTGGCGTGGCCCACCCATGTCCATGTCACCTGCGCCGGGCGGCATCTCGACCTTAATGCAGTCGGCGCCCCAGTCGGCGAGATAGCGCACCGCGGTCGGGCCGGCACGCACCCGCGTCAGGTCGAGGACGGTGAATCGGGAAAGCGGTCCGGCGGTCATGGGCCTCACTCGACGGTTGGGCGGTGGGCCCTATCCGTAACATGGCCGCCCGATCGACCTCCAGCGTCCCGCCGGCCGCGTTTCGCTGGCTCTCTCAGCCTGCTTTCGCTGACGGCGGCGCCGTGCTGCCGCGCGTGACGAGCTCGAACGGCAGCTTCTGGAAGGCCTCGAACGGCCTGCCCTCGAGGCGGGCGATCACCTGCTCCGCGGCCGCCCGACCGACCTCGATGATCGGCGTGCGGATACTGGTGAGCGGCGGGGTCTGCGTCAGGCCGAGGTCGGTGTTGTCGACGCCGGTGATCGAGAGGTCATCGGGAATGCGCACGCCCGCCTCGCGGCACGCCATCATGGCGCCGACCGCGAACACGTCGTTGGTGGCCACGACGGCGGTCGGCCGCGGCTCGACCGCGAGCAAGCGCCGCATCATGCCGGCGGCGGCGGCAAGATCGATCGGCCCGAACGCGACGTGGCGATCGTCGAGCGTCAGACCGGCCTCGGCGAGCGCCGCGCGCATGCCCGCGCCGCGCTCGGTCGCCCGGTCGTTGCCCTCCGGCACGGCGCTCAAAAGCCCGATGCGCCTATGACCGAGGCCGATCAGGTGGCGCGTCATTGCGAAGGTGGCGGCGCGGTTGTCGAAGCCGATGCTGGGATGCTGGCGCATCGGATCGACGCCCCAGGTCAGGACATAGGGCCGCCCGTGGTGCTCCAGCAGCGCGAACAGCGCCGGATCATGATGCAGCCCAACGAAGACAAAGGCGTCGACGCCGCGCCCCAGGAGCTGCTCGGTGATGCGCAGCTCGTTGCCGAGGTCGTAGTGGTGCTCTGCCAGCACCAGCGAGTAGCCGGCGCCATCGAGCACCGCCTGCAGCGCGCTGGTCGTGCGCGCGTAAAGGGCGTAGCCGAAGGACGGCACGATGGCGCCGATCATGCGGCTCTTGTCGCTGCGCAAGGCGCGCGCCGCGCCATGCGGGACATAACGCAGCTTCGCCATGGCGTCGCGCACGCGCGCCCGCGTCGCGGCATCGACCTGCTCGGCCGAATTGATCACCCGCGAGACGGTGGCGGTCGAAACGCCGGCGAGACGAGCGACATCCTTGGCGCTGGAGCGATGGCCGGCACGGAAGGCGACGTCGTCGCCAGGAGGAGCGGTCGGCATCTCGATTTGAGAACTCGATTACATTTGTTGGGAAAGAGGCAATCCATAAGCGCTTGCACACTGTATCACATCGCTGCTAGCCTTTCATGTAATCGAATACATTCGAGATAAAAAACAGCTGTCTGGAGGAAACGATGAGCAAGCATATCCATCGCCGGGATGTCCTGCGTCGCGCCGGAGCCGCTGGCTTGGCGGCGACGGTCGCCCCCGGCCTGTTCAATGCCGCGTCCGCCCAGACAGCCGATCTCGCGCCCTATCAGGCGGCCAAGGTGAACTGGAAGCAGGCCGAGGGCGAGCAGATCACCGTGGCGGTGATCCCCGCTTCTTACTTCGAGAACCTGATCAGCCTGCAGCCGCAGTTCGAGGCGCTGACGGGCATCAAGCTGCGCTTCGAGAAGGTGCCGCCGGGCCAGATCCGGCAGAAGGCGATGCTGGATCTTTCCTCGAAGACGGCGACCTACGCCACGCACGCCGCCGACCCGATGTATTACGCGCTCTACGTCGCGAACAAATGGGTCGAGCCGCTCGACAAGTATCTCGGCGACACCAGCCTCACCGATCCGGCCTGGTTCAAGTACGACGACATCATCAAGGCCTGGCGCGACGCCGATTCGATCGACGGCAAACCCTACGGCATCCCCTACGACGGTGAGGTCACGCTGCAGGTCTATCGCAAGGATCTGTACGAGGCGAAGAGTCTCAAGGCCGCCGACACCTACGACCAGCTCGTCGCCAATGCCAAGGCCCTGACCGACGCCGATGCGCGAATCTTCGGCCTGGCGTTGCGCGGTTTCGCCGGCGCCGGCCAGAACATGTACATCTATCCGTCGTTGTTGCGCGGCTTCGGCGGCAGCTGGATGAAGGGCAAGGACATCGTCGTCAACACACCGGAGGCCGTCAGCGCCCTCACCTGGTACGTCGACGTGCTCGGCAAGTACGCGCCGCCGGCGGTGCGCAACTGGAACTGGCCCGACATCGCCGATGCCTTCTCCCAGGGCACGGTCGCGACCTACATCGACGCGCACTCCTCGGCCGCCGTCATCAACAATCCCGAGAAGTCCAAGGTGGTGGGCAAGATCGCCTATGCGCGCTGGCCCAAGGGGCCGAGCGGCAAGCGCGTCAGCTCGCTGTGGAACTGGGGCTTCCCCGTCAATGCCGCACTGTCGGAGCGCGGCAAGAAGGCGACCTGGCTGTTCATCGCCTGGGCGACCTCGGCGGAGACGCAGGCGCGCACCTCGTGGACGTTCGCCGGACCGGCCAAACGCTCGGGCATCAACCGCATGTCGCAATGGCGCTCGCCCGAGTTCGCCGCCGCCATGAAGGACGCCGGCGACAACTTCATCCCGGCGGCCCTCGAATCGCTCGAGCACGACACCGACGTCGACTGGCGTCCGCGCGTGCCGCAGTGGCCCGCCATCGGCGACACGATGGCCACCGCCATCCAGTCGGCGCTGGTCGGCCAGAAGAAGCCGAAGGAGGCGCTCGACGAGGCGCAGGCCCGCATCCAGCAGATCATGAAAGGGTGATGGCGGCGGCCATTCCCTCATCGCGCGGCTTGCCGACACTGGAGAGCCGGGAGCGCCGGTTCGCGCTCTCGCTGCTCGGCCCGGCGCTCGTCCTGTTGCTGCTCACCACGACGGCGCCCCTCATCTATCTCGTGTGGACCAGCCTGCAGCGCATCGACCTCGGCATGCCGTGGCTCACCGGCTTCGCCGGTCTCGGCAACTACCTCAAGATGGGCGACGACCCGCGCTTCTGGAACTCGCTGCTGCTGACCTTCATCTACACCGGCTCGACCGTGATCCTGCAGGTCGTGGTCGGGCTGTCGCTGGCCTTGCTGGTGATGCAGTTGCCGCGCGGACAAGCGCTGCTGCGCATCGCCGCGATCCTGCCGATCGTGCTCGCCCCCGTCGTCGTCGGCCTGTTCTGGCGCACGCTGGTGCTGGCGCCGGACTTCGGCATCGTCGATCTCGTCACCCGCGCGCTTGGGCTGGGCAGCTACAACTGGCTGGGCGACCCGCAGCTCGCGTTGATCTCGGTGATCGCCATCCATACCTGGCAATGGACGCCGTTCGCCTTCCTGGTGCTGCTGGCGACGCTGGCGACCCTGCCGCCCGACGTCTACGAGGCCGCGCGCCTGGACCGCGCCAGCGCCTGGCGGACCTTCCTCCACATCACCCTGCCGCTGATCCGGCCGGCTGTC
>DATGZZ010000888.1:0-4337 GCA_035296945.1 Reyranella sp. | reverse complement strand
CTCGCGCATCAGCGATGAGTTGAAGCTGATCTCGTTCAGGCGGTTCATGATGTCCGAAGCCGTCGTCGGCACGCGATCGCAGCCCAGCGGGTTGACCTGAACGATCAGGACGTCGGGCGTTTGCGCGCCATAGATCAGCGGGAAGATCGCGGGATTGCCCATGTAGCCACCGTCCCAGTAGGGCTCGCCGTCGATCGTGACCGCCTGGAACAGGAAAGGCAGGCAGGCCGAGGCCAGCAGCACGTCGGGCGTGATCTCGCCCGACTTGAAGACGCGCACCTTGCCGGTCTTCACATTGCTTGCCGAGATGAAGAGCTTTACCGCACGACAGCCTTCGAGACGCTTGAAGTCGACCGAGTTCTCCAGCACCTGGCGCAGCGGATTGTAGTTCATCGGGTTGAACTGGTAGGGCGACAGCATGCGGGTCAGCATGTCGAAGGCCACGAACGCCGCCGAGTGGTCTAGATTCCAGCCCGTCGTGGCGCTGTCGAAGGCGCTGGGCTGCAGGGGCCGCACTGCGCGGCCTTGCTGATGTTCTGCCAGAACATCTCGAGCGACCGCTTGGCCTCGGCCCGGCCGCCGCGACCCATGCCGTCGGCGAACACGGCGGCATTCATCGCCCCGGCCGAGGTGCCGGAGATCGCCTCGACCTCCAGCCGTTCCTCGTCGAGCAGCCGGTCGAGCACGCCCCAGGTGTAGGCGCCGTGCGCGCCGCCGCCCTGCAGGGCGAGGTTTATGCGCTTGATCTGCATGGCCGGCTCCTCAGTGCGCCGTCCAGCCGCCATCCATGGGCAGCGCCACGCCGGTCACCGACGCGCCGTTGTCGCTGCACAGGAACAGCGCCAGCGCCGCAAGCTCTGCCACCTCGACGAAGCGCTTGTTGGGCTGATTCTTCAGCAGCACGTCGTTCACGACCTGCTCCCTCGGGATGCCATGCGCGCGCGCCTGATCGTCGATCTGCTTCTCGACCAGCGGCGTGCGCACATAACCGGGGCAGATCGCGTTGCAGGTGATGCCGTCTTCGGCGGTCTCCAACGCCGTCACCTTGGTCAGGCCGAGCACGCCGTGCTTGGCCGCGACATAGGCCGCCTTGTAGGGCGAGGCGACCAGCGCATGCGCCGAGGCGACATTGATCACGCGGCCCCAGCCGCGCTCGCGCATGCCGGGCAACACCAGCTTGGTGGCGTGAAAGGCCGAGGAGAGGTTGATTGCCATGATGGCGTCCCACTTCTCATTGGGGAACTCTTCGATCGGCGCGACGTGCTGGATGCCGGCGTTGTTCACCATGATGTCGACGGCGCCGAACGTGTCGGCCGTCTGGCGCACCATCTGCTCAATCGCTCGGGGCTTGCTCATGTCGGCCGGCGAATAGACGATCTTGGCGTTGGTGCGATGGGCAAGGTCGGAGCGCGTCTTCTCGATCTGCGTTGCCTCGCCAAAGCCGTTCAGGACGACATTGGCGCCCGAGCGCGCAAACGCCTCGGCAATGCCGAGCCCAATGCCGCTGGTCGAGCCGGTGACGATGGCGGTTTTGCCTTGAAGCATGTGCGATCTCCCATGATCCGGTGATCGCACCCTGCGCGCTTCGAACGCGCCGAAGAAATGCCGAGTGCCTACCGATTCGATAGCGCGTGCGCATTGCGCAGCGTCTCGAGCGAGGCCAGCAGCTCCTGCGGATCGGGCCAGCACGCCGGATCGACGTCACTGAACGCCCAGGCCACGCGCGCGCTCGGCTCGACGATGAACACCGCGGGCACCGGCAGGTGCCAGACCGGCTCGTGATGCAGAGTCGGGAAGTCACGGCCACGGTCTTTGTGGATGCGGATGTGCGCCGGCGACAGTTCGTAGGTAAGCCCGCACATGCGAGCAAAGCTGTTGGCCGGATCGGCGAGCAGCGGATAACGGATGGCACGGTCGGCCGCCGCCTTGGCGACCTGCTCGCGGCCGCCCGGCATCACGCCGACCGCCGTGGCGCCCAACGCCTCGATCGCCGGCCGCGCATCCTCGAGGGCGAGCATGGTAAGGTCGCAATAGGGACACCAGCCGCCGCGGAACAGGGCCAGCACCAGCGGCCCGTGGTCCAGCAGCTCGCCTGAGGTCCAGACGCGGCCTGCGCCGTCCTCCAGGGAGAAGTCGGGCAGCTGATCGCCGACGGCCAGGCCGTCCTCGGCCACGCGCATCATGCGCAGCCGGTCGAGTTCGTCCTCGATATCGGCCCGCTCGCGCGGCGAGAGCGCCGCCATGTGCCGGCGGCTGAGTTCGAGCAGCGTTTGTGACAGCGACATTTCGAGTGAAATCTGGGGCACGACAGGGTGGGCGGGAAATACCTTCCGGTATGGCTGTCGATAGCCGCAGGCTATGATGACCTGGGGCAGAATATTGCCGCCTTTGGGCCGCGCCTTCGGGGGATTCTTAAGCCGTGGAGATGCATCAGATCCGCTACTTCCTGGCCGTCTGCGAGACGCTGAATTTCACGCGCGCGGCCGAGGCCTGCAACGTGTCGCAGCCGTCGCTAACCCGCGCCATCAAGGGGCTGGAGGATGAGCTGGGTGGCCCGCTGTTCCGCCGCGAGCGCAACAACACGCATCTGACGGGGCTGGGCGAGATGATGCGCCCGCATCTGTCGCAGGTGCTGATCGAGACCGACGCCGCCAAGGAGCGCGCCAAAAGCTTCGCCAAGCTCGACGATGTCGAACTCAAGCTCGGCATGATGTGCACCATCGGCCCGCGCCGCTTCGTGCCCTTCCTGCAGGCCTTCCGCGAGCGCCATCCCAAGGTGCGACTGATCGTGCAGGACGGCTCGCATCTGCAGCTCCAGGACCGCCTGGCCCAGGGTGAGCTCGATGTCGCCGTGTACGGCCAGCCCGAGGCGATCGACGAACGCTTCCATGCGCGCCGCCTCTACGACGAGCGCTTCGTGGTCGGTGTTGGCCCGGGCCATCCGTTCGACGGCCAGAACGCGGTGCGCGTCGCCGACCTCAACGGGCAGGCCTACGTCAATCGCCTGCAGTGCGAGTTCTTCGACCACGCCGGCCGCGTATGGCGCGAGCATGGCTCGAAGGTGAAGATGGTATTCCGCTCCGACCGCGACGACTGGGTGCAGGCGATGGCGATGGCGGGCCTTGGCTTCAGCTTCATCCCCGAACACGCCGTCACCATGCCGGGCCTGCGCGTGCGGCCGCTGATCGATCCGGAGATCGTGCGCACCATCCAGGTCGTGACGGTGCGCGGCCGCCCGCACCTGCCGGCCGTCGGCGCTTTCGTACGCGAGATTCTCGCCTTCCCCTGGGCCAACGCAGCGTGAGATCAAAGGTCCCTCGGGCTTCGCCCTCGGGATGACAGGATGCGTTGATCCCAAAACGTCTGTCGTCCCGAGCGAAGCGAGGGACCTTTCCCGTCAGCTATCGAATCAATTGCCACTCGGCATTTCTGTTCGGACCGCACCGCTCCGATGCTGCGCCATCGCCGCAGCCGCTCCGGTCGCGGCCCAACCGCACGGAGATGCTCATGTTCAAAACTCTCGCCGTTTCCACGTTCATCGCCGCCGCGCTCGGCCTGGCGGCTCCCGCCTTCGCCGGCGAATGCCCGGCCAATCAGATGCGCCCCGGCGCCACCAAGCCGGTCACCACCGCCGCCAAGGGTGTGACCGACAAGGTGCTGTCGCAGATCGACCTTGCCGGCGAGAAGCTGGCCCTGAAGGGCCATCTGATGCGCGTGCGCAAGCTCGAGATCCAGCCCGGCGGCATCGTGCCCTGGCACAGCCACGAGGACCGGCCGGCGCTGATCTACGTCGTCACCGGCGAGATCTACGAATACGCCAGCAACTGCGCCGTGCCGATCCCGCACAAGGCGGGCGAGGTGGCGCGCGAGACCCACGCCACGGCGCACTGGTGGAAGAACGACGGCAAGACGCCGGTGGTGCTGCTGTCGTTCGATATCCAGCGCGATCCCAACGACCACAACATGTGATCGGCGGACATCTCACCGGAGATCGAACCATGTCAGGTGCCCTGCGCGCGTTCACGATCGGCGTCACCGCCTTTCTCACCGTCGTCGATCTGTTCGCGACGCAGGCCATCCTGCCGCCACTCGCCACCGCCTACGGGGTGACGCCGGCGGCCATGGGCTTCGCCGTCAATGCCTGCACCATCGGCATGGCGATCGGCGGGCTGGCCGTCGCCCTGTTCGGCCGCCGGCTCGATCGCCGGCGCGGCATCCTGCTCAGCTTGACACTGCTGTCGGTCCCGACGGCGCTGCTGGCGACCATGCCGGACCTGCCGCTGTTCACCCTGCTGCGCATCCTGCAGGGGCTTTGCATGTCGACCGCCTTCGCGTTG
>DATGZZ010000887.1:0-3880 GCA_035296945.1 Reyranella sp. | reverse complement strand
CATAGTCTTCCGGATCGCCGGCCTCATGCTCCTCTCCCCCGCTAGGGGGAGAGGTTGGGTGAGGGGGTTACAGACAGCCTTCGAAGCCCCCTCACCTAGCCTCTCCCCCTAGCGGGGGAGAGGAACATGAGATCGGCGGTCAGGAAGAACCTAAGCAAAAGATTCTTGCAGCAAGCCGAGCATGGCGGACCATGAGCGCTGGTCCGCCGCTTCGTTGTAGGCGAATGCCGCGTTTCCGTCCTTGCCGGCTTCGGGATTGGTGAAAGCGTGCACGGCTCCGCCATAGACGTGCAGCTGCCAGTCGACCTTGGTGCGGCCCATCTCCTCCTCGAAGGCCGCGACCTCGGCCGGCGGCACCAGGGGATCGGCCGCGCCGTGGCATATGAGCACCTTGGCCTTGATGTTGGCGGCATCGGCGGGTCGTGGGCTTGCGAGAACGCCATGGAAGCTCACGACGGCGGCGAGCGGTGCGCCGCTGCGCGCCAGCTCGAGCGCCGTGCCGCCACCGAAGCAATAGCCGAGCGCCGCCAGCATGGTGCGATCGACACCTTCCTGCCGTGACAGCGCTTCCAGCGACGCGCGCGCCCGCGCCCGCCAGCGATCGACGTCGGCGCGCAGGCCGCGCATCAGCTCGCCGGCGTGCGTCATGTCGCGCGCCTGCACACCCTCGCCGTACAGGTCAGCGACAAGAGTCGGATAGCCCAGCGCGGCCAGCCGCCCTGCGCATTCGATCGCATGAGCGCCGACACCGCGGGCATCGGGAAACAGCACGATCGCGGGACCGGCGGTTCGCTTGCCGTCGCGGACCAGCACGCCCTTCAGCCTGACATCGCCGTCGCGATACTCCAGGGTCGTCGACATCATCCTTGCCTACGCGCCGTAGGTCTTCAGCACATCAGGATCGGGATCGCGCCCGAGACCGGGTCCAGTCGGCACGACGAAGCCGCCATCGACCGGCATCACCAGCTCGCCGTAGAGGCTGGCCTCGAGATCTAGGTGATAGCGTTCGACCATGCCGCCCGGCTCGCCGCGCGCCGCCAGCAGATGAAGCGTGGCGAGGAAGCCCGGGCCGAAATAGGGCGAATGCGGCATCAGCGTCACGCCGGCTGCGTCGGCGAGGGTGGCGACCTTCAGGAACTCGGTCACGCCGCCCACCTTGGTGACGCTGGGCTGGGCATAATCGACGGCGTTGGCGGCGAACATGTCGCGGAACTGGAACGACGTGCAGTTGTTCTCGCCCGCCGCCATGGGCACGCCCGTGCCCGCGCGCAGCCGGGCGATGGCGGCGAAATCCTCGGGCGGGAAGATCGGCTCTTCCAGCCAGTGCAGGTCGTACTGGCGGAGCCTCAGCGTCATGTGCCGCGCCTGTTCGGGCGTCCACGGGCAGTTGGTGTCGACCATGATGGCGACGTCGTTGCCCGCGGCCAGCCGCGCCGCCTTGACCTCCGCCTCCTCGGTCTCGTGCAGCTTGATGTGGCGGTATCCTTCCTCGACCGCCTGCTTGGTGCGGGCCGCGACCTTCTCCGGATCGCGGTACTTCAGCAGGCTGGCATAGGCCGGCAGCTTGTCGCGGCCCGCGCCGCCCAGCAGCCGGTGCAAGGGCAAACCGGCCGCCTTCGCGGCGATGTCCCACAGCGCGATGTCGAGACCGGACAAGGCAAAGATCGTGATGCCGTAGCGGCCGAACAGGTGGAGCTTCTGCTGCAGGTCGTAGGAGAGCTTGGCGATGTCGCGGGCGTCCTGGCCGATCGCGATCGGCGCGATCATGTTGTGCACGGCGGCGCGCACGGCGTCGGTACAGGCGTAGCAAAAGGCCTCGCCCCAGCCGACGATGCCATTGTCGGTCTCGACCCGCACCAGAAGGATGTTGTTGGTCGTCCAGGTCCGCAGGCCTTCGCCCTTGTGACTGCCGCCGAAGGTGTACGGCACCTTCACCGACTGCGTGTCGATACGCGCGATCTTCACTCGATCCTCCCCTTGCTCTTGATGTCGGCCAAAAGCTTCTCGGCGTGCGCCTGGTTGGCCAGCCGCTTGGACGCAAAACGCGGATCGCCGGCCGGCGCGACCGCCAGCAGGTAATCCGCGAGACTCGAGGGCAGCGGCGGCGGCTCGGTCTGCTCCTCCGGCATCTCCACTTCGGCCTGCGTGAAATAGGTGCGGTTGTCGTCGGTCTTGAAGAAGTCGACGTCCCAATGGAAAGGACCGTCGGTCCAGGAATAACGCAGCTTCTGCAAGGTCTCGCGACGCTGCGACCACAGCCGCTCGAAATCGACCGGGCTGATCTCGGTCTCGATCTCGACGATCTGCCCGTCGACCGGCCGCTTGTAGGTGAAGACGTGACGGATCGCGCCGCCCTCCTCGACCGAGCGGATGCGCATGCCGGAGACATCGAGATACGCCTGGCGCAGGAAGCTTTTGGTCACGCCAGGTCGCACGGCGAGCCGCGGCTCCAGGTCGCCATCGTCCTTCAGGACAAACTTTCGTTCGTTTTCGATCGGCATGCTAGGCTCGCTTCATGGCCGCCCAGACCCTCGATGACCTGCCGACCCCCGCCCTCATTCTCGACCGCGCGGTCCTGCGCCGCAACCTCAAGCGCATGAGCGAACGGCTGCGCAGTGCCGGCGTCATGCTGCGCCCGCATCTCAAGACCGCGAAATCGATCGAGGTCGGCCGCATGGCGGTCGAAGGCCATGACGGGCGCATCACCGTCTCGACCCTGGCCGAGGCGCGGTACTTCGCCGACGGCGGCTTCAAGGACATCCTCTACGGCGTGGGGGTGGTGCCGTCCAAGCTGGCGGCAATCGCGGAGTTGCGCCGCCGCGGCATCAACCTGCGCGTCGTCACCGACAATCTTGTGGTCGCCAGGGCGATCGCCGATGCGGCCAAGAACGGCGATACCTTCTCGGTCCTCATCGAGATCGACAGCGGCGGCGGCCGCGCCGGGCTGCCGTGGCCCCAACTGCCCGGCCTTCTGGAGATCGCCCGCATCCTCCATGGCACGCCGGGTGTCGAGCTCGCGGGCGTCATGACGCATGCCGGCCACTCCTATCACGAGAGCACACCCGACGGCATCGCGGCGGTGGCCGAGCAGGAGCGCCAGGCGATCGTCGGCGCTGCCGAGAAGCTGCGCGTCAACGGCATTCCCTGCCCTATCGTCTCCGGCGGCTCGACGCCGACGGCCATGCATTCGCGCGATTTCACCGGCATCACCGAGATGCGGCCGGGCGTCTATGTCTTCAACGATCTCGACCAGGAATATATCGGCTCCTGCGCGCCATCCGATCTCGCGCTGTCGGTGCTGGCCTCGGTGATCGGCCACTATCCGCATCGCAACCAGGTGCTGGTCGATGCCGGTGCGCTGGCCCTCTCCAAAGACATCAGCGCCCAGGAGTTCAAGCCGCAGGTCGGCTACGGCACGATCGTCGACGCCCCCGCCAAGGACATGGCCGTGGTCGCCTGCTCGCAGGAGCACGGCTTCGTCGGCGCCGAGGAGCCGATCCCCTACGGCAACCTGCCGATCGGCTCGCGCGTGCGCATCCTGCCCAACCATGCCTGCATCACGGCGGCGGCCTACGACCGCTACTACGTGGTCGACAGCGAGCTCGACGGCGGCAAGTCGGTGGTCGACATCTACGACCGCATCAACGGCTGGTGATTCATCGGACCGCGGGCCTCCAGGCCCGCTCATGTCTTTGTCTTCCGGACCGCGCGCCTCTGGCGCGCTCATGAATCATGAGCGGGCCTGGAGGCCCGCGGTCCGCATGAACTAAAGCGAGCGCGCTTCAAAGGCCGTAGGTCAGGACAATCTTCACCCGTCCGCCGCGCTGCACGATGCGCCTGCGTTCGGCGGCGAGGCTTTCCAGGAACGTCCGCAGGCCCG
>DATGZZ010000886.1:0-6274 GCA_035296945.1 Reyranella sp. | reverse complement strand
CGTTGCTCGTGACGACGGCGCCCTCGCGAATCAGGACATGGGACATCACAGCAAAAGTTACGCACGCCGGTCGTTACGTCACAACTGTCATCCCGAGCGTAGCGAGGGACCTATCGTCTGGCCTTAAAGGTCCCTCGCTGCGCTCGGGATGACAGTCTTCGCTAAGTCGGCGAATTCCTGAAATGACAGGCCGCGCGATGGCCTTCGGCGACGGCCTCGAGGTTGGGCACTTCGCTGACGCAGCGGTCGGCCTTCATCGGGCAGCGCGGATTGAAATGGCAGCCGGGCGGCGGGTTGAGGGCGCTCGCGATCTCGCCATGCGCCTTGGCGCGCGCGATCCTGGCGTCGGCGCGATGGAAGGGATCGGGGATCGCCGCGATCAAGGCGCGCGTGTAGGGGTGGCGCGGGTCCTCGAAGATCTCCTGCCAGCCGCCCTGCTCGACGATGCGGCCGAGATACATCACCGCGACGCGGTCGCTGACATGCTCGACGACGCCGAGATCGTGGCTGATCAGGATGTAGGCCAGGCCCATCTCGTCCTTGAGCTCGAGCAAGAGATTGATGATCTGGGCGCGGATCGACACGTCGAGCGCCGACACCGGCTCGTCGCAGATCACGAGCTTGGGCTGCAGGATCAGCGCGCGGGCGATGCCGATCCTCTGGCGCTGGCCGCCGGAAAATTCGTGCGGATAGCGGTCGGCGCGATCGCGCCGCAGGCCGACCTTGTCCATCATGTCCATGACCCGGTGCTCGACCTCGGTCTTGTTGGTGATGCCGTGCAGGCGCAGCGGGTCAGCGAGCGTGCGGCGCACCGTCTGGCGCGGGTTGAGCGAGGCGTAGGGATCCTGGAAAACCATCTGGACGGTGCGCGCCGTCTCCATGCGCTGGCGAGCGGACAGCTCGTGCCCGTTCAGGCGGATGTGGCCGTGCGTCGGCGGGATCAACCCCATGATGGAAAGCGCCAGCGTGGACTTGCCGCAGCCTGATTCGCCCACCAGGCCCAGGCACTCGCCCGGCTTCACGTCGAGGGTGACGCCGTCGACGGCCTTCAGCGTCTTGACGCCGCCCCTGAGCGCGCTGCCGACGCGGAAGTGGACGGCGAGATCGTCGAGCTCGAGTAGCTTCTCGGGCAGCTTTTCATTCATGATGATGACACCGCACAAGGCCGCCCGGTCCAAGCGCCGTGATGTCCGGCGCCGTCGAGCGGCAGAGGTCGGTCACCGAGGGGCAGCGCGGATTGAAGCGGCAACCCGAGGGGTAGGCCACGATGGAGGGCACGGTGCCCGCGATCTCGCGCAACCGCTGTTGGCCGCGCCGCGAGCGTTCGCCGAGCCGCGGCAGGGAATCGACCAGGCCCTTGGTGTAGGGATGGCGCGGCGTGGCGAAGATCGCCTCGGCGGCCTGGCTTTCGACGATGCGGCCGGCATACATCACGGCGACGCGCCGGCACATGTTGGCGACCAGGCCGAGATCGTGGCTGATCATCAGGATGGCGGTGCCCTTGGCGGCGCAGAGCTCGGCCATCAGGTCGATGATCTCGGCCTGCACGGTGACGTCGAGCGCCGTGGTCGGCTCGTCGGCGATCAGCAGGTCGGGCCGGCAGGCCAGCGCAATGGCGATCATGACGCGCTGGCGCATGCCGCCGGAAAGCTGGTGCGGGAAGTCTCTTATGCGCCGCTCGGGCGAGGGCACGCGCACCTGGCGCAGCGCGTCCTCGGCGCGGTCCATCGCCTCGTTCCACGAGGCGTTCTGGTGCAGCACGAACATCTCGGCGATCTGGCGGCCGACCGGCGACAGCGGGTTGAGCGCGGTCATCGGTTCCTGGAAGATCATGCCGATGCGGCTGCCGCGCAGCTCGCGCAGGCGGGCGGCCGAGGCGTCCTGGATCTCCTCGCCGTCGAGCACGATGCGGCCCTTGCCCAGCGCCAGCGGCCGGCGCAGCAGGCCCATGACGGCGAGCGCGGTGATGCTCTTGCCGCAGCCCGATTCGCCCACCAGGCCGAAGGCCTCGCCGCGGCCGATCTCGAAGGAGACGTTCTCGACCGCGTTGAACGACGCGCCATCGCCCTGAAGGGTGATGTGCAGGTCGTCGACCTTGAGGAGCGGCGCGGTCATGCGCGCCTCGTCTGCGACTGCGGATCGAGGATGTCGCGCAGGCCGTCGCCCAAAAGGTTGAGGCCGAGGACGGTGAAGAAGATGGCAAGGCCGGGGAACACCGAGAGCCAGGGCGCGGCGCGGATCTGGTCGCGCGCCTCCGACAGCATGCTGCCCCAGCTGGGGAAGGGCGGCCGAATGCCGAGCCCGAGGAAGGAGAGGGCGGCTTCGGCCAGGATGGCGCCGCCCATGCCCAAGGTGGCGATCACGATCAGCGGCCCCAGGATGTTGGGCAGGACCTGCGTGAACATGATGCGCAGGTCGCCATAGCCCAGGATGCGGGCGGCCTGGACGTAGCCCTGGCTTTTCAGCGACAGGACCTGGGCACGGGCGATGCGGCAGGAATAGGACCAGCTGGTGAGGCCGAGGGCGATCACCAGGCTGACCAGGCCGGGACCCAGGATCGCCATGATGGCGAGCGCGAAGACCAGCGAGGGGATGGCGAGCATCAGGTTGGTGAGGCCGCTCACGAAATCATCCCACCAGCCGCCCCAGTAACCGGCGGTGAGACCGAGCGTGACGCCGATCAGGCTGTTGCAGATCTGGCTGACCACGCCGACGGTGAGCGAGATGCGCGCGCCGTAGCAGATGCGGGAATAGATGTCGCGGCCCTGAGCGTCGGTGCCGAACGGGAACTCCCAAGAGGGCGGCAGCTCGGCATTCATCAGGTTGGCGTCCATCACCGGATCGGTGAGCGCGATCCACGGCGCGAACACGGCGACGCCCAGCGCGATCGCCACCAGGCTGCCGCCCACCCAGGTATTGGAACCCCACTTCATGCGTACTCAGCCATACCGGATGCGTGGGTCGATCAGCACATAGGCGAGATCGACCAGCGTGTTGATGAACAAAAAGAACAGCACGATCATCAGGATGCAGCCCTGGACCGCCGGCATGTCGCGCTGGAAGACCGAATCGACCATCAGCGAGCCGACGCCCGGCCAGGCGAACAGCTTCTCGACGACGACCGCCTGGCCCATCAGCGAGCCGAACTGCAGGCCGACGATGGTGATCACCAGCACCAGCGCATTGCGCAGGACGTGCCATTTCACGACCAGGCCCTCGCTCATGCCCTTGCTGCGGGCGGTGCGCACGAAATCGGCATTGAGGACGTCGAGCACGGCGGCACGCGTGGTGCGCGCCAAGAGCGCCATCGGGCCGACGCCCAGCGCAATCGCCGGCAGGATCAGGTTGCGCAGGCCGCCGTCGCCATAGCCGAAGCTCGGCAGCCAGTTCAGCGTCAGCGCGAACAGGTACATCAGCATCAGGCCGAACCAGAACTGCGACAGCGACAGGCCTGAGATGGCGGTGACCATCGAGACGGTGTCGATCATGCTGCCGGGCTTGAGCGCGGCCAGGAATCCCAGGGTGACGCCGACGCAGATGGCGAAGGCCATGGCGGCGATGACCAGCTTGAGCGACGGCCAGACGCGCCCGCCGATCAGCTTGGTCACCGGCTCGCGGGTGCGGAACGAGGTGCCGAGGTCACCGGTGGCCAGCTTGCCGACGTACTTGATGAAGCGCTCATGGAGCGGGTCGTCGAGCCCCATCTCCTTGCGCATGCGCTCCATGACGGCCGGATCGATGACCGAGCGGCCGTCCTCGTTCATGCCCGAGATGAAGCTTCCCGGCAGGACGCTGAACAGCAGGAACACCAGCGCGATGACGGCCAGCAGGGTGGGGAAGACGTTGCCGAGGCGACGAACGAGGACGAGGAGCATGGCTTTTCACTCCCTCCCCAGCGAAGCTGGGGAGGTGTCGCCGTCATACGGCGACGGAGGGGTCATGGAGTTGCCTAGTTCACTCGAAGCGTCCGTCCATATTGGGCCGATGCAACGCTTCATAGACGGTTTCGAGCACGACTTCCGTTTGCGTAAGAACGTCATTGTTCCAGAAGCGCAATACACGGAATCCTTTGGACCTGAGAAAGGCATCGCGTCGAGCGTCATACGCCGATTGCTCGACATGCTGGCTTCCATCCAACTCGACAACGACACGCGCTTCGACGCAGGCGAAGTCACATATGTACGGGCCGACGGAGTGTTGCCGTCGAAACTTGAAACCGGCGATCTGCCGGCGTCGCAGTCGATTCCAAAGTAAGAGTTCGGAGTCGGTTGGTTTCCTGCGGAGGTCGCGAGCATAGCGAAGCATCCGCCGATTGAGTCACGCGTCATGGGCACAAATATGGCACTTAATACAACTTCAGCGAGAATCGTCCATGACCCCTCCGTCGCCGTATGACGGCGACACCTCCCCAAGCTTCGCTTGGGGAGGGAAGCCCTGGAGTCACTTCGCAGGCGACTTGGCGTCGACCCAGATGTCCTCGGGGTACTGATGCGTGATCTCGGTCGGGTTGGCCTGCAGGCCATGGATCCATGGCTGATAGGCCAGCACCGCCTTGTTGTAGTTGAAGAACCAGATCGGCGCTTCGTCGTAGATCAGGTTGTTGGCCTGGCGCAGCAGGTCGTTGCGCTTGGCGGGGTCGATGCTCGCCGCGGCGTCCTCGAAGAGCTTGTCGAACGCCGGGTTGCTGTAGCCCGTGTAGTTGCAGGCAGTGCGCGGCGTCTTGGAGTAGTAGCAGCGCATGGTGGTGAGCGAATCGGGCCCGGTCAGGTTCGAGCCGATATAGGCCTGATGCTCGCCCTTCATGGCGATGTCGGTCAGCACCGTGACCTCGACCAGCTTGGGCTTCAGCTTGATGCCGACCCTGGCCAGCATGGGGATGATCGCCTCGACGATCGGCAGGCCCCAGCTCTCGTTCTGGCTGGTCGTCAGCTCGAACTCGAAGCCATTCGGATAGCCCGCCTCGGCCAGAAGCTTCTTGGCCTTCTCGGGGTCGAAGGCATAGGGCTTTGCGCTCTTGTCGAAGGCCGGCGAGGAGATCGGCAGCCAGCTCACTGCGCGATAGGCCTTGTCCTTGACCAGCCGCTTGATGATCAGGTCGGCGTCGATGGCATGGTTGATCGCCTGGCGCACGCGCTTGTCGGCGAACGGCTTGTAGCTGTGGTTGAAGGTCATGGCGCGGGTGAACATCTCGGCGACTTCGAGGATGCCCCCCTTGAGCTGCGCATCCTCGCGGTAGGCGACGTACTGGGCGGGGCCCAGGATCGAGGTGTCGATCTCCTTGTTGCGGAAGGCAACGTCGCGCGCGGCGGCCTCGGCCATGATCGCCACTTCGAGCTTGTCGGCGTAGGGCTTGCCGGGCTTGTAGAACTTGTCGAAGCGCTCGGCGACGACGCGCGAGCCCGGAATGTGCTCCTTGAACTTGAACGGCCCCAATCCGACGGGATTGGCGGCGAAGTTGCCCTTCTCGACTTCCTCCTTGGGCAGGATCGCCGTCGAGCCGACGAAGAAGGAGTAGCCGGGATCGACGCGGTCGGTGAGCGTCATCTCGAGCGTGAAGTCGTCGATCTTCTTCAGGCCGGAAATCTCCTTCGCCTGGCCCTTCTCGACATCGACCGCGCCCTTGATGACGCGCACGTAGCGGGCGGCGGGGTAGCCCTTGCTGCCGTCCATGATGCGCGTGTACGACCAGATGATGTCATCGGCCGTCATCTTGCGGCCGTTATGGAAATAGGCGTCGTCGCGCAGCTTGTAGGTGTAAGTAAGTCCGTCCTCCGATGGCGTCACCGACTTGGCAAGCTCCAGCACCAGCTTGCCGTCCTTGGAATCCCAGTTGTAAAGCGTGCGCTGCAGCGCCTTGTTGACAATGTCGTCCTGGGCGCGCGGCGTGGTGTGGGGGTCGAGGCTGCCGAAGCTCGCGGCATAGGGCGCCGTCATGCGGATCGTGCCGCCCTTGCGCGGCGTCTCCTGTGCTTGCGCAGCACCCATGCCGGCGATCGCTGTAGCTGCGGCGGCCAGCCAGAAAAGTTTGCGCATTTGACCATCCCCTCTTGAATTCTGTCGTTGGCGCGCATTCCATCGTGCCTGAGCCCCTCGTGCAAGAGGAATGCCGAAATGACAGCCTTGCCGAACTGCCTTCTCGTCGTGACGGCTGAGGTCGACGCCTCCGTCGAAGCCGACTGGAATCGCTGGTACGACGACGTGCACCTGCCCGACGCGCTTGCCTGTCCGGGCGTGCTGGCGGGACGGCGATACGTGACGTCGGGCGAGGTGTCGG
>DATGZZ010000885.1:0-4865 GCA_035296945.1 Reyranella sp. | reverse complement strand
CAGGTGACGGCGAAGGCCTGGACCGGACGGTCGATGTTCTTCAGGTGGAGGCTGCCGAGATCCTCGAAATCGGCGTTCATGCGGCCGGCGACCGCCTCGTGCACGGTGCGCGAGATCAGGATCCCGCCCGGCGAGGCTTCGGCCTCGAGCCGCGCCGCGACGTTGACGCCGTCGCCGAACAGATCGTCCTCCTCGACGATCAGGTCGCCGACATGCAGGCCCATGCGCAGGAGAATGGCGCGGTCCGCGGGCTCGTCGCGCGCGGCGTCATGCATAGCCTGCTGCAATTCGATGGCGGCGGTCAGCGCCTCGACGGCGCTGCCGAACTCCGCCAGCACGCCGTCGCCCGTGAGCTTGACGATACGGCCGCCACGCCGCGCGACAATGGGCACCACGGTCTGCTTGCGGATGGCGCGCAGCCGCGCGACGGTGCCGCTCTCGTCGCGACCCATCAGTCGCGAGTAGCCCACCACGTCGGCAGCGAGGATCGCCGCCAGTCGCCGTTGCTCGCGGGCCAATGAGATTGTCCTATCCTGGGTCCGCGTGGATGGTAGAGGCCGCCGGGTGCGGAAGCAACGACCCGTGCTCAGGTCTCACGCTTGCCACGGACGAGCCGCAGCGCCAGGAAAGAGATCGCGGCCCCTCCTCAATCCTTCATACGGGCGCGCCATGCTGACGGGTTCTCGCAGTTGCGGGCGTGGATACCGACGCCGACGAACCAAGCCTGCCACTCCGGCACTAGGTAGCGCAATGAATAGGTGTGGTAGGCCCATGCCATGCCCGATCGGACGAGCCTCGCGCCGACATCCTCATCGGCGGCGCGGCAGGTCGCGACGGTGCGACCGTACCTGTCGGTCGTGACGCGCCGGCACTCTACCGGCCGCGCGGTGACGATCGCCGCCAGCGCGCGGCGCGCCTCCTCGCCGGCGGGCCAGCCGTCGCAGTCCTGCCGGAGCTCCGGCGCATCGATGCCGTAGAGGCGGATCGACTGGCCGGCGACCTTCAAGGTGTCGCCGTCGATGACCGACCGACCGTCCAGGACGCGGCCCGAGACGATGACCGCGCCAGGGAACAGCCATGGCTCCGCGGCCTGCCAGACGGCGACGGCCAGCGCCAGGCAGGCCAAGGTCACGATGCGCAGCGCCGGCCGGCGCCACCATGCCGCCCTCACACGACGCAGCCATGGTGCGCCGACGACACCAGCCGGACGTACTTGTGATGGACCGAGCCCGGCCGCACGTGTGAGGCGTCGGGCGCGCGCCACGCCGTCATGCGCTTGGCGATCTCCCCCTCGGGCACGTCGAGGGTGAGGGTGCGGCCGCGCGGATCGATGACGATGGTGTCGCCGTCGCGCACCGCCGCGATCGGCCCGCCCTTGGCCGCCTCGGGCGAGATGTGGCCGATCAGGATGCCGTGGCTGACGCCGGAGAAGCGGCCGTCGGTGATCAGCGCCACGTCCTCACCCAGACCGCGGCCCTGCAGCTGGATGGTCAGCATCACCATCTCCGGCATGCCGGGCCCGCCCACCGGGCCGACATTGCGCACGACGATGACGGTGCCGGGCACGATCTCGCCGGCGCGGATCGCCTTCATCGTGTCTGCCTCGGACTCGAAGACGCGCGCGGTGCCGCGGAACACGCCCTTCTCCAGGGTCTTGCCGGAGAGTTTCAGCAGGCAGCTGTCGGGCGCGAGATTGCCCGTCAGAACGCTGATGTGGTTGTTGGGCTCAGCGATCGGGTCCTTGACCGGACGAACGATGTCCTGTCGGGCGATGCGGTCGAGCGTCGGCACGTCGGCGAGGTTCTCGGCCAGGGTCCTGGCCGTCACGGTCAAGACGTCACCGTGCAGGAAGCCGGCTTGCAGAAGTTCCTTCATCACGATCGGCACGCCGCCGATCGCGTGCAGGCTGGTCATGGCATAGGGACCGTGCGGCTGCAGGTTGGCGAGCAGCGGGACCTTCTCGCCGATCGCCTGGATGCGCTCGATGCCGATCGGCACCTGCGCCTCGCGGGCGATCGCCAGCAGGTGCAGGTACATGTTGGTCGAGCCGCCCATGGCATAGACCGTCGTGATCGCATTCTCGAAGGCGCGTTCGGTCATGATGTCGCGCGGGCGGATGTTCTTCTCCATCAGCCGGTAGAGCGCATCGACCGAGGCACGGGCCTGTGCCGCCACGTCCTCGTGGATGCCGCCCGCTGCACCGCGGTCGGCCGGGTGCGAGGCGCCGTGCGGCAGCATCATGCCGATCGCCTCGGCGATGGTGCTCATGGTGTTGGCGGTGAACATGGCGCCGCAGGTGCCGCTGCCCGGCAGCACGTTGCGCTCGAGCGCGTCGAACTCCTCGGAGGTGATGCGGCCGGCCTCGCGCGCCGCGCGGCCCTCGGCCCAGTCCATGATGGTGAGGTTGGTGCCCTTGCTGGCCCACGGTTCGAAGTCGACCTTGCCCGGCGAGCTGGTGCCCGGATAGAGCACCAGGCCGAAGGCGTTGGTGCGCGCGAGCGGCATCAGGGCGGCGGCGCCGGTCTTGTCGCAGCCCGAGATCACGATCATCGCATCGCCGTGATGAGCGTAGTGGCCGATCTCGAAGCAGTCGGCGACGACGTCGCGCGACACCAGGCTGTAGCCCGCCGTCGGCGTGCCCTGGGTCAGCGCGTCGGACACGGCCGGCGCGCCGACCACCAACCCCTGCCCGCCGCGCGCCGCCAAAAGATCGACCAACAGGTCGGTGATGGCGCGCACGCGATTATTGCAGCGATGGGCGTTGGTCCAGGCGCTGGCGATGGTGACGATGGCGGAGGCCTCGGCGGCGCGGTCGGGATCGAAGCCGGCGGCGCGGACTTCGACACGAGATTTCTTCCAGTAGGTGCTGCTGTCTTGTGTCATGCTTGGAAGGTTAACAGAGCATCCTGGGATGGTCATGGTGAGAGCATCGGGCTTGGCTGCAGTGGCGGGAGTGCTCGCCTGGTCGGCGACGGCAACGGCGCAGGACTGCACCGCCACCGTGCATCCCGACATCGCCTGGGGGGCGCGGCCCAGCGACAACAGCCATCCCAATTCGACGTTCAAGATCATGAGCCATCTGGTCTGCCGCGGCTGCCAGCCCGAGGTCTCGATGCTGCTGACGGCGGGGCCCGCCTCGCCCAACATGCCGCTGGGCGACCGGACCGGCATGGACTGGGCGCGCGCGGTCTACGCCGACCCGGCCAACCGCGAAGGCTTCCGCCGGAGCGTGCTGCGCTCGGAGTTGCGCGCTTCGCCCGGCTGCGGGTTGGAAGGCGCGGTGACCGGCGTCGCCGAGATCGGCACCCTCGGCATGATCGGCACGGCCATCCGCGCCACCTGCGCTGAGAACGTCACGTTGTCGGGCGAGTTCTATTCCGGCTACGACGGCGCCTGCCAATACCAGGTTCAGCTCGTGTGGGGCCCCGCCAACGCCGAGCTTTTACCGCAGGCGCGCGAGACCGTGCGAAAGCTCCTGTCGTCGGTTCGCGTCGGCCGCTGACTGCTCACCAGGTCATGCGCACGCCTGCGGTGAGGGCGTGCGCGCTGTCCTGGCCGGAGATGTCGCCCTCGTAGCGGAGGTAGATCGAGGTCGCCTCGGCGATCGCGGTGTTGGCACTGAGGCCCAGCACCACGCCGTCACGCTGCGGCGCCACGCCGAAGGTCGTGAACGGCATCGCCGGTGCGCCGGCCAAGGTCGCCGATACCGGCCGCGCCGTGTCGGCGTATTCGTGGCTCCAGCCCAGCCGCAGCTGCATCAGAAGCTTCTCGCGCCAGCCGAGGTCCATCGACCCGCCGATCTGCGCGCCGATCACCGAGCGCAGCGAGTTGGTCTGCTGCTGCGCCACCGAGAGGTTCAGCGACTGCGCCCCGGTCTCGGTGAAGGCGTTCTGGCTGGCCGTGTAGGCCTGCAGCCGCGCGAACGGCGTGATGAAGGCGTTGGCGTTGGTGCCGAGGTCGAAGCGATAGCCCGTCTCGATCTGGCCGTACCACTGGTTGGCGCCGGTCTGGCCCAAGGCCGTGCGCTGCTGCAGGCCGGGGACGGTGATGTTCCGCCACATCTGGTTCCAGGTGTAGGCGTAGCCGATCAGGGCATCGGCATAGACCTTGTCCTGGGCGAAGCCGCCATAGAGGCCGACCTGGAAGGTGTTGGAGCGGCCCAGGCCGTCGAAGCCCGAGACCCACTGGGTGCCGGTGGTGTAGCCCGCCGTCACGCCCATGCGGAAGCTGTCGGTGATCGACCGGTCGAGGCCGGCGGCAAAGCCACCGGCATTGTAGGTGACGGAGCCGACCGACTGGTTGGCGCCAATGGTGCCCAAGCCGCCGAGCGCGCCACCCCAGGCGCCCCAATTGGGCGAGGTCGTGCTGTCGCAGGCGACGTCACAGGCTTCGGCCAACGCCACGCGATTGCTGACCGGTGAGCCGCCGCCGCCGGTCTGGTTGGCGAAGTTGTTCATGAAGAGCTGGGCGCCCTGGACCATCGAAGACGTGAAGCCGGCGTAGTTGTTGCCGGAGATCGCCGTCATGAAGGCTTGGCCCTGTTGGGCGGTGGCCGTGGCGAGCGTGCCCAGCACGGTGGCGAAGTCGCCGGTGGCGGCGTTGACGTTGGCGTCAAGCACATTGCCGACGGCGGCCTGTGTCGGCGTTGCCGCTGCAGCGGCGAAGCCGCCGATCGCCAGGTTGAGATAGGCGTTGTTGGCGTCGTAGCTCAGGCTCGACTGCAGGAAGGGATAGAGCTCGTTGACCGAGGCGAAGGTGCCGGAAAGGTCGCCGGCGGCGCTGACGATGGTGTAGGTCGTCGACGGCGCGAAGCTCATGCCGGGCAATGCGCTCACGACCACCTGCCCGCCAAGGGTCGCCGTGCC
>DATGZZ010000884.1:0-2150 GCA_035296945.1 Reyranella sp. | reverse complement strand
CTTCTGCAGGCGCTGGTCAGCGCCCTGATCGCCGCCGGCGTGTCGCCGCCGGTCGCCATCCTGCTGGTCGCTGGCGGGACGGCGGCGATCGGCCTGGTCCTGTTCCTCATGGGCCAGAAGCGCCTCGGACCGACCACGCTTGCCCCCGATCGCACGATCGATTCGCTGTCGGCCGACAGCCGCATGGTCAAGGAGACATTGTCATGACCTCATCCGCCCACCTTCAACGCGAGGCCGATGCGGCCCGCGTCGGCCTCGCCGACACGCTGGGCCAGCTGCGCCATGGCATGGCGCCGTCGGCGCTGTCCGGCGAAGCGCTCGCGCTTGCCAAGGACACAGGCCTTTCGCTGGTCAAGTCGCTCGCCGAGCAGGCCCGGGCCAACCCCGTGCCGGCCCTGCTGATCGGCGCGGGACTGGCCATGCTGCTGACCCGCACGACGGGCGGTGACGTGGCATCCGCGGCCGGGTCGGCCCTGAAGAGCGCGGCTTCGACCGGAGCCGACGCCGCACGGCAAGCCGCCGGCGCCGCCGGCCAAGCCATGAAGGGCGCGGCCGCGGCCGCTACCGGAGCGGCCTCTTCCGCTGCCACGGCGGCAGGCGATGCGGTGCTCGACACCGCCGAGCGCGCCGCGACCACCGTCGGACAGAAGGTCGGCGCCTTGCGCGAGCGCGTCAGCGGCGAAGTCGAGGCGGCCGGTGAGGCCGCGAGCGAGCGCTATGCGGCAGTGCGCGACAAGATGCACGAGGCTGCCGATCAGGGACGTCGGACGCTGCACGACCGGCAGGATCGGGCTCACGACCTCGCGCAGGAGGCGCAGACCAAGGCCCGGTCGCTGGCCGATGAGACCAGTCAGAGCATCAAGCATCTGCTGGAGGAACAGCCGATCCTGATGGCCGCCCTGGGTGCGGCTCTCGGTGCGGCCGTCGGCGCGGCGCTGCCCTTGTCGCGCCAGGAGAAGGACCTGCTGGGCGGCGTCGGCGCAAGCGCTGTCGGCGCCGGTCGTGAGGCGCTGTCGAGCGCGGCCGGCGTGCTGCGCGAGGAGGTCGCGCATGCCGATCTGGGGACCAAGGTCAGCGACCTTGCCGACAAGGTGGTGCAGGGTGTGGCCAACGGAGCCTCGAGAAACTGAGCCGAGGCGACAGCGGCACGAGCGCAAAACAAAACGGGATGCCCGGCGCCGCCGGACATCCCGCTATCGGCAGATAGCCTAAGCGAAAAGAAACAGTCTGGCAACGTCGCGAATATCCCAATAGATGAGATCCCCTTCGCGTATGAAGGGGAGCGACATGATTGCCTGCGGATTGGATTTCGGGACGTCGAACTCGGCGATCGGCATTGTCCGCGGCGATGCCGTGGCTCTGGCGCCGCTCGAGGACGACAAGACGCTGATGCCGAGCGCGGTGTTCTTCGACTACGAAGCGCACCGGGTTCTGTTCGGCAGCGATGCCATCGCCGCTTATGCCGGCCAGACCGAGGGCCGGCTGATGCGCGCGCTGAAGACGATCCTGGGCTCGCCCTTGATCGACGAAAAGACCAGCCTGGGCAGTCGCATGGTGGCGCTGACCGAGGTCGTCGGCATCTTCGTCCGCCATCTCAAGTACAAGGCCGAGGCCTTCGCCGGGCGGGAGATCACGGCGGTCGTGCACGGCCGGCCGGTCCATTTCGTCGATAGCGACACCGAGGCCGATGCGCGGGCTCAGGGCGTGCTCGAGACCATCGCCCGCCAGGCAGGTTTCAACCACGTCGTCTTCGTTCCCGAGCCGATCGCCGCCGCCTGGCACTACGAACAGACGGTGCAAGCCGAGGAGCTGGTGCTGATCGCCGACATCGGCGGCGGCACCAGCGACTTCTCGGTCGTCCGCATCGGGCCGCAGCGCCGCGGGCGCATCGATCGTGCCGGGGACATCCTGGCGACGGCGGGCGTGCGCGTGGGCGGCACGGATTTCGACAGCGCGCTCAGCCTCGCCGCTGTGATGCCGCTGCTCGGCCTCGGCACGCGGCTGGTCGGGAAGGACCTGCCGATGCCGAACGCGCTCTATCACGAGCTCGCGACCTGGGCGACGATCAACTTCGCCTACACCTACAAGAACGAGCGCGAGCTGGGCGCGCTGGTCCTCGAGGCGTGCGAGCCGGAAAAGGTCGGGCGGCT
>DATGZZ010000883.1:0-2023 GCA_035296945.1 Reyranella sp. | reverse complement strand
CCCGCGGTCCGTATTAAGAGGGCATGAGCTCTTCAATCGTCGCAATCAGCCGCTGGATGTCGACCGGTGTGCTGAGGCGATGATCGCCGCCCTTGATCAGGGTCGTGATCACCTCGGGCGCCTCGAGATGCTCGGCGATCTGAAGCGAATACTCCCACGGCACGTCGGGATCGCTCTGGCCGTGCAGCAGCCGCACCGGGCACGGCAGGGCGAGCTTCTTGTCGAGCAGCAGGTAATTGCGCCCCTCCTCGATCAGCTTCCAGGTGAAGACCGACGGTTCGGGCGAGTATTGCGACGGGCGCTCCAGCCGTCCCTCGCGCGGCAGCCGCTCGCGATCCTCGCCCGACAGGCCCTTCAGCAGCATGCGCTCGGTGAAGTCGGGCGCCGCGGCGATCAGCACCAGGCCAGCCAGGCGCTCGGGCCGCGCCCGCGCCGCCAACAGCGACAGCCAGCCGCCCATGCTCGATCCGACCAGCACCAGCTTGCCCTCGGTGAGCTGGTCGAGCACCGTGAGCGAATCGTCGAGCCAACGGCCAATCGTGCCGTCCTCGAAGCGACCCGACGACTGGCCATGACCGAGATAGTCGAAGCGCACGAAGGCGCGGCCGGTCCGCTCGGCCCACGCCTCGAGCGCCATCGCCTTGGTGCCGGTCATGTCGGAGCGGAAGCCGCCCAGGAACGCCACCGTCGGCGTGCGACCCGATGTCGTTGCATAGGCAACGGTGTTGCCGTCAGGACGCTGTAGTCTCTGCACTCTATCGTCGCTGGTCATCCCATGTTACCTGCCACATCCATCAACCCTCCGCCAAGCTGACGTGTCCGCCGCTCCTACCCTCCTGCAGATCGTTCCCACCCTCGCCGGCGGCGGGCTGGCGCGCGCCACGCTCGATGCGGCGCAGGCCGTGATCGCCGCGGGCGGTGCCGCCATCGTCGCCTCCCCGGGCGGCGCCATGGTGCCCGATCTGCTGCGGCTGCGCGCCACGCATCTGGAGCTGCCCGACGGCGGCCATGCGCTGTGGGGCCGGCTCAGGTTGCCCGGCAAGCTCGCCTCGAGCCTCAGCGAGGCGCGCGTCTCGCTGATCCAGGCACGATCGCCCAACACCGCCTGGGTGGCGCGCGCGTTGGCGCGACGACTCGGGATCAAGTGGATCGCCACCCTGCACATGCCCTTCCTCGCGGGCAGCATCGCCGAGCGCTTCGTCGAGCGCCGGCAGGCGAGGGCCGATGCGGTGGTCGCGGTGTCCGAGCATGTGGCGCGCGATGCCCTGCAGCGTTTCCCAACACTCGACGGCCGGCTCGAGACCATTCCGCCCGGCGTCAACTTCGACCGCTTCGACCCCGCCATCGTGCGTGCCGACCGGGTGATCAAGCTGGCGGGCGAGCTGCGCGTGCCGGACGGCAGCCATCTCATCCTCTGCCCGGCGCGCTTCGACAGTGATTGCGGCCAGAAGATCCTGATCGAGGCGGTGAAGCGCCTGGGCCGTGACGACGTGTTCTGCCTGCTGCTGGGCTCGACGGGCACGCCGACGCCGTTCGAGCGCGAGCTGGAACGCGCCATCGTGGCGGCCGAGCTGCACGGCCGCATGCAGATCGGGCCCTACGTCGACGACATGCCGGCAGCCTACATGCTGGCTGATGTCGTGGTGTCGACCGGCGGTGTTCGGCAAGGTTTCAGCCGCACCTTGGTCGAAGCCCAGGCGATGGGCCGCCCGGTGGTGGCCGAAGACGGCGGCGGGGCCGCCGAATCGGTGCTGCCCGGCGTCACTGGCTGGCTGGCGCCGGCAGGCGACCCGGCCGCCCTGGCCGACGCCCTGCAAAGCGCGCTCTCCCTCAGCATCGAGCGCCGCGCCGAGGTCGCCCGCGCCGCCCAGGAGCAGGTGCGCAGCCGCTACAGCCGCGCCCAGGCCAACCGCCAGTTGTTGCAGCTCTACGAGCGTTTGGGCTGATTCGCTGCCGCCGCAGGGCAACCACACGATGCGCCAGGGCATTGACTAAAGCCTTAGCCGCCTCTATCTCCAGGCCC
>DATGZZ010000882.1:0-2680 GCA_035296945.1 Reyranella sp. | reverse complement strand
GTCGATCTCGCTGGTGTGGGTGAAGCAGAAGATCAGCTCGTCGACGATCTGGTCGGCGCCGACCGTGCGGCTGATCGGCCTGAGCTCGGTGTCGGGCGGATTGCCGCCGATGAAATGGTACTTGTAGAAGCGCTTCAACTGATCGTGGCCGACGCCGCCGGTCATGGTCGGCACGTGGTTAACGTAGGGCCGCGCCACCATGGTCGCCATGGTGGCGTCGACATCGCGGGTCTCGAACTCATGGCGGCAATGGGCTTCCCAAAGGGCTGCGAGATCGGCTGGCATGGGCTGGCTCCGGGCAAGAGGCAAGGCAGGCAGCGAGCGTAGCTGATCCTGTCGCAGCGATCATGATGGTTGGTTTGAAACCAAGTGACAGCACTGCTGGCACGGGTGCCGGGCCACACAAGCAATGGCGTTACCGTGATTTCGAGGTCCCATACATGGCCCTCTACGGAGCCCAAAAAGTCGCCAAGACGAAACTGGCACTTAGTAAACCAAAGTTATTGACTGTACTGCACCATAGTTATATCATCGACCTGTTGGATGGCGTTCCCGCGTTCTCGCTCTTTGTATTGTTCATCCGAGATCAAAAGGCCGTGCCAAACACCGCACGCGGCCCGTCCGGTCGCTTGCCTCCGGACGGGCCAGCCTCGGGCACTGCGACGAGCGCGTTTCCAACATCTTAACTATCTTAACTATCTAAATTCGGAACTGCAGGTTTAGTGTCCGATCGCAAGCGTCGCCTCGGCCCGTTCCTCCGGGGTCACGAACAGCCTGAGCCGACGGGCCGCCAGCCCCATCGCGCGCCGGCTCGACAGCACGGCGAGCGGCACCGACAGCAGCAGGCCCAGGACCACCGGCAGGATCCACGGCACGTAGTCGGGAACGATGGCGCCCAGAGCGACGAGGGCGGCCACGCCGAACAGCACGTGGCCGACATGCCGCTGCAGGGCCTGGCGCCAGTCCATGCCGCGGTCGCCGCGCGCCTGCGGCGGCCAGCCGACGGCGTTGCCGGCCAGGATGCGGATCAGGAAGGTCGTGTGGAACAGCATCATCACCGGCGCCAGCAACGTCGAGAAGGCGGTCTCGATCAGGAAGCTTGTCGTCATCGCAAGCCGCCCGCCGAAGCGGCGCGCGCCGCGCGTCGACCACAGGCGCAGGGCGAGCGCCAGCAGCTTGGGCCCGAGCAGCAGCGCGATCGTCATGCCGAGCAGGCCGTGGATCTCCGGCCAGTGATACTGCGGCCACAGCGGAAAGAGGCTGCGCGTCGGCCCGAAATAGATGTCGCCGGTGAGGCGGTGGTCGACCACCATGGCCGAGCTCAGCATCAGCATGGCAAGCCACAGCGGCGAGGCGAGGTAGGCGAAGATGCCCATGCCGAGATGCAGGCGGCTCATCCAGTGCAGGCCGGAGCTGCCGATCAGTCGGGCATGCTGCAGGTTGCCCTGCATCCAGCGGCGGTCGCGCACGGCGTAGTCGAGCAGGTTGCTGGGCAGCTCCTCGTAGCTGCCGCGCAGCTCGGGCAGGAGCCAGCAATACCAGCCGCCGCGGCGCAGGAAGGCTGCCTCGACGAAATCGTGGCTCAGGATCTCGCCACCGAGCGGCGGCCGGCCCGAGAGGACCGGCAGGCGGCAGCACTCAGCGAAGGCCGCGACGCGCAGGATGGCGTTGTGGCCAAAGTAATTCGCTTCGCTGGTCTGCCAGAAGCTGTTGCCGATCGACAGCACGACACCGGTCATGCGCGACGAGAACTGCAGGGCGCGGGCGAACAGGGTCTCGCGTCCGGCCGGCACGATGTGCGTCTGGATCAGGCCAGTGCGCGGATTGGCCTCCATCAGGGCTGCCAGCCGCACCATGGTGTCGCCGTCCAAAAGGCTGTCGGCGTCGAGCACGATCATGAAGGCGTAGTCGGCCCCGCGCGTTTCGATCCATTCGGCGATGTTGCCGGCCTTCTTGCCGGTGTTTTGGGCGCGCCGGCGGTAGAACAGGCGCGTTTCGCCAACGAGCCGTTCGCGCAGTTCGCCGTAGAGCCGCTCTTCTTCCGCGGCGATCTCGGCGTTGGTCGTGTCGCTCAGGATGAAGAAGTCGAAGGCGGCGGCATGCCCGGTCGCCTGCAGCGAGCGCTGCATGACGGCCAGCCGGCCGGACACTTCGGTCGGATCCTCGTTGTAGACCGGGACCAGGATCGCGGTGCGTTCGCGAAGCGGCGGGATGGCGCCGGCGACCGGCGCTTGTCGCGCCAAGGTCACGGGGTGGCGCCGCAGAACGCCCAGCAGGAAGCCGATCACGCCGCTCCAGAAGGACAGCGCAATCCAGGCGAACAGCAACGCAAAGCACGGCAGGAAGATCGGCTTCAGGATTTCCGGACCGCGCGCCGCCACGATGCGCCCCATCAGCACCAGGCCGACAGCCGTCGTGATCAGCACCAGGACCAGCAGGAGCAGTCGCCGCCAGCGCGCGCGTCCTGCGAACGGATCGAGCCGCCAGCCTTCCCTCACGGGCGGAAGACGCCGGTCCAGGTCTCGGTCAGGGTCTGGCCGCGCAGCTGCAGGACCGCCCGCAGGTCGACCACCTTCTTGCCGTCGGGTTCGAAGTCGATGAACAGCCGCCATCCTCGTTTCCAGGGCAGGGCTTCGACATAGGTGCGTAAAACCTTGGCGTTCGTCAGCGCAACGTCGGA
>DATGZZ010000881.1:0-6018 GCA_035296945.1 Reyranella sp. | reverse complement strand
TCGCTGGCAGCCGACCTTGGCCAAGGCCATGCACGAAGCGGCTGAGCAGGCCGGCATCCCAGCCAATCCCGACTTCAACGGCAGGACCCAGGAAGGCGTGGGCTTCTACCAGACCACCATCAGCAAGGCGCGACGCTGGTCGAGCGCCAAGGCCTATCTGCGCGGGGCCAAGAATCGGAAGAACCTCACCATCGCCACCTCGGCGCACGCCACCCGCGTGCTGATCGAGAACGGCCGCGCCGTCGGCGTCGAATACCGCACGCCCGACGGCCTCAAGACGGCGCGCGCCAACCGCGAGGTCATCGTCTCGGGCGGCGTCTACGGCTCGCCGCAGCTGCTGATGCTGTCGGGCGTCGGGCCAGCCGAGCATCTGAACAAGCACGGCATCGCGGTGGTCAAGGACATGCCGGGCGTCGGCAGCAACCTGCATGACCATTTCAACACCTACGTCGCCTACAAGTGCGCCCAGCCCGTCACCATGAACGACCTTGTGAACAGCCTGCCGCGGCGCATCCTGGCCGGCATGCAGTACGCCTTCGGCCGCACCGGGCCACTCGCCAGCATGGGACTCTATGTCGGCGCGCTTGTGCGCAGCGACAGGCGGCTGGAGCGGCCGGATCTGCAGATCAACATGTTCGCCTGGGCGATCAAGGAGCGGAACCGCCACGGCGTGGTGGCGCAGCCCTTCTCCGCCTTCGGCCTGTCGCCGGTGCATCTCAGGCCCGATGGTCGCGGCACGGTGCGCCTGAAGTCGGCCGATCCGCTGGCCGCGCCGGAGATCCGCTTCAACTTCCTGAAGAGCGCCAACGACTGGAACGCCATGATCCAGGGCCTGCGCATCTGCCGCGACATCGGCAAGCAGGCCGCGTTGAAGCCCTTCGTGGTCGACGAGATCTCGCCCGGCGCCGACGTCACCGACGAGGCCGGCCTGCGCGCCCACATCCGCGCCAACGGCGTCTCCAACCTGCATCCGGTCGGCACCTGCCGCATGGGCCGCAACGTCGACGACGTGGTCGATCCGCAGCTGCGCGTGCACGGCATCGAGCGGCTGCGCGTGGCCGACGCCTCGATCATGCCCAGCATCGTCGCCGGCAACACCAACGCGCCCTCGATCATGATCGGCGAGAAATGCGCGGACATGGTCCGTCAGGCGGCGCAGTGAAATGCGGGTGGCGTGCGCCACGCCAGCAGACCCAACACCACCTCACCCTGAGGAGCATCGCGAAGCGATGCGTCTCGAAGGGTGGGAACCAGTCGTGCCGTTGCCCACCCTTCGAGACGGGCGCTTCGCACCCTCCTCAGGGTGAGGTTATCGGGTTGTCGCCGGTGTACCATGCGAGCAAAGCACCACCGGGGAGACACGAAGATGCTACGACGATTCACCTGCGGCCTCGCTCTGCTCTGCCTTCCGTTCGCGGCCGATGCCCAGTCGCTCGCGCCGCAGACGACCTGGGTCAACGACCACGCCCAGTTCGTCATCCAATCGGTCGACGCCCAGGGCCAGCTCACCGGCAGCTACACCAACTACGGTGCGGGCTTCGGCTGCGCCGGCAAGGCGTTCCCGGTCACTGGCTGGATCGATGGCGACATGATCTCCTTCACCGTCCATCGCAAGGAGCCGGTCAACTGCACAACGATCCAGGCCTGGACCGGCTTCGTGCGCGACGGCCAACTCATGGTCGACTATCTCGCGGTGGCGACCGAGGGCGGCCGGACCGGCCTGATCAAGGGATCGGATCGCTACCGCCGGCAGTGAGACAACGGAAGCCACGACCGTGATTCCCAAGGCATTTGGCCCCCTCCTCGACCGCCTCCATGACGAATGGCGCGATCGCATCCTGACCGCCCTCACGCTGCTCATGGTGGTGCATCTGTTCATCGTGGCGCCGCTCGAATCTCATTCGCATCATATCCAGCCCGTCGGCGCCGTCTTCGTCGTGCTGCTGTCGATCGGGCTGCTGATCCTGTCGCGCAGCCTGGTGCCGGTGATGGGCATCCTCGCCGTCGTCGGCCTGCTCGCCGTCGCCGTGGTGCTGCGCATCCGCGGCGGCCATGTCGCCCTCGATGTCTCCCTGCAGGCGTCGGCCTGGCTGCTGATTGCGCTGGTCATCATCTGGACGGTGGCGCGCGCGGTGTTCGGGCCTGGCCGCATCACCTACCACCGCGTGGTCGGCGCCATCCTGCTCTATCTCACCATCGGCCTGGTGTTCGTGGCGCTCTACACGCTGGTCGGAGCCCATTCGCCCCACGCCTTCACCGGCCTGACCGTCACCGCGCATGTGTCGCTGCCGAGCGACCTCGTCTATTTCAGCTTCACCACCCTCACCACGCTGGGCTACGGCGACATCATGCCGGTCCATCCCATCGCCCGCAGCCTCAGCAATATCGAAGCCATCATCGGCCAGGTCTACCCCGCCACGCTGCTGGCGCGGCTGGTGTCGCTCGGCGGGGGGCCGGCGCGCGGATAGAAACAAAGAGGAAGGCACCATGAAATTCGGAGTGACCGTCGTCCCGCGCGTGTCGGACTGGAAGCTGTTCGTCGACCTCGAGGCGATGGGCTACGACGCCGCCTGGGCGGCCGATTCGCAAATGCTCTATTCCGACGCCTACGCGACGCTGGCACTGGCGGCGGTCAACACCTCGCGCATTCGCCTCGGCACCGGCGTGTCAGTCGCGGGCGTCCGGCTGGCGCCGGTCACCGCCCATTCGATCGCCACCATCAACAAGCTGGCGCCGGGCCGCACCTTCCTCGGCATCGGCACCGGCCACACCGCCATGCGCGTGATGGGCAAGGACCCGGTGAAGGCGCGCGAGTTCCGCGAATACCTGCGCGTGCTGCGCGCCCTGCTGCACGGCGAGGAGGTCGACTACGCGCTGGGCGACGGCGGCAAGACCGACATCCGATTCCTGCACCCCGAGGATGGTTTCATCGACGTCGAGCATCCAGTGCCGATCTACGTCGCGGCCGACGGCCCGCTGGCGCTCAAGACCGCCGGCGCCTACGGCGACGGCCGCGTCTGCTCGCATAACCAGACCAAGGCGCGCCTGCAGAAGAGCCTCGAGGCGATGCGCGAAGGCGCCAGTGCCGTCGGCCGCACCCTGCCCGACACGTTCCACACCACCGCCCTCTCCTACGCCTGCGTGCTGCGGCCCGGCGAAAGCATGACCTCGGATCGCGTCATCGACGAGATCGGGCCGATGGCCGCGGCCACGCTGCATTACTGGTGGGAGCTCTACCAGATGGACGGCGACACCAGCACGGTGGCCGGCCGCTGCCGCGACCTGTGGGAGGAATACCTCGCCTTCACCGAAAAGATGGAGACGCCGCCCGGCAAGCGCTACCAGCAGGTCCATCTCGGCCATTGCGCCTTCCTGCCGCGGGAGGAGCGCCGCTTCATCACCGAGGATCTGATCCGCTCCACCGGCGGGCTGGTCGGCACGCCCGACGAGATCATCGCCATGCTGCGCGAGCGCGAGGCGATGGGCCTCAACGAAATCTCGCTGCTGCCCGCCATGGCCACCGCGCGGCAGAACCTGAAAGACTTTGCCGACAAGGTGATCGCGCGGTACTGAGCTTCACGATGACTGCCTTCCGCCTTGGCCGACGCGGCCTCGCCGTATCGGCCGTCGCCCTCGGGGCGCTCGGCCTGACCGGCGCCAAGCTGCTGCGCGAGCCGGACGATCCGTATCTGAAATCCCACTTTCCCGAGGGCTTCCGCTGGGGAACGGCGACCTCAGCCTACCAGATCGAAGGCGCCACCGACGTCGACGGCCGCGGCCCATCGATCTGGGACACCTTCGCCAAGCTGCCCGGCAAGATCCGCGACGGCGCCACCGCCGACATCGCCGACGACCACTATCACCTCTACAAGGAGGACGTGGCGCTGATGAAGGCGATGGGCGTGAAGACCTATCGCTTCTCGATCGCCTGGCCGCGCATCTTCCCCGAAGGACGCGGCACGCCCAATACCAAGGGGCTCGCCTTCTACCAGCGGCTGATCGACGAGCTTCTGGCCAATGGCATCGAACCCTACGCCACGCTCTACCATTGGGACCTGCCGCAGGCGCTGCAGGATCGCGGCGGCTGGGAATCGCGCGACACCGCACAGGCCTTCGCCGACTACGCGGGCTACGTCGCCCGGCAGATCGGCGATCGCGTCGGGCACTTCTTCACGCTGAACGAGATGCGCACCTTCGTCGAGCTGGGCTACGGCAACGGTGTGTTCGCGCCGGGCCTCAATCTGCCCAAGGCGCAGTTGTGCCAGGTGCGGCACCACGCGGTGCTGGGACATGGCCTTGGCGTCCAGGCCGTGCGCGCCAACGGCCGCGCCGGCCTGAAAGTCGGTCCGGCGGAGAACATGACGGTCGCCCTGCCGGACATCGAGACCCAGCGCAACGTCCGCGCCGCCCTCGAGGCGACGCGCGAGCTGAACGCGCCCTATCTCACCGTCATCCTGGAGGGCCGCTATACCGACGAGTACCTGAAGGCCACCGGCGCCGACGCGCCGCGCTTCACCGAGGCCGATCTCAAGACGATCTCGACCCCGGTCGATTTCGTCGGCATCAACGTCTACGGCCCGGGCGCCTTCGTGCGTGCGCGCCAAAAGACCCCGGGATACGCCCAGCTGCCGCTGCCCGCCTCCTATCCGCACATGAAATCGTCGTGGCTGGATTTTGCCCCCGAGACGCTCTACTGGGCGCCGCGGCAACTCCAGAAGCTGTGGAACGTGAAGGAGATCTACATCACGGAGAACGGCACCTCGTCGTCCGACAAGCCTGAGCCCAACGGCCGCATCGACGACCTCGACCGCATCATGTTCCTGCGCCAGTACCTGGCCCAGTTGCGGCGCGCCACCAGCGAGGGCGTGCCGGTACGCGGCTATTTCGTCTGGAGCCTTTTGGACAATTTCGAATGGGCCGACGGCTATGGGACCCGGTTCGGGCTGCACTATGTCGATTACAAGACACTGAAGCGCACGCCCAAGCTCAGCGCCTCGTTCTACAAGAAGGTCATCGAGCGCAACGCCCTGGTCTGACGCCGGTTGAGGCAACCTCCTCACCGGCCGGGTCGTTTGTTTCCTTGCACAGTCGCGAGGAGAGCGATGGTCCGCCTGAGACGCCGCATTGCAGCCCACAACGCCACCCGGCTGAAAGCGCTCGCGGCAGCGGCTGCGTTGCTGGCCAGCCTCATGCTGCTGCCCGACCAGGCGTTCGGGGACAATTGCCTCGACCGCGTGGAGCAAATGGCGTCCGCCTACGGAACCTCGACCGATCCGCCGACCATCCCGCCGGGCGAGATGAAGAAGCCCGTGAGCCCCGACGACTTGGCGCGCTCGGGTGGCGTCGTTGAGCCGCCGGCGACCTCGGACCGGTCGGTGATCACCCCGCCGCGCGATCATTCCGGCATGCCGACAATGCCCGACCTCGTGCGGCCCCAGCCCAAGGACAAGAACGCGAAGGCCCAGACGCTCGGCCCGGCCGACATGTCCAGCCTGCAGGCCGTGCTGGTCGCCGCGCGCGCGCAGGCCGAACGCGGCATGGAAGCGGAGTGCCTGGACGGGCTGCGCAAGGCCGAACAGCTCATCGCGCACGCAAAATAGCGCCTCTTTTCGCGAGGTGGAGCCCAACATTCTTCCGCAAAGTTGAACATTGCGAATGATAGGCACCGCGCTGTAAGCGCTCCGTAAGCTCCTGCGTCTACAGAAGCCGGGCCCTGATCGTGCTAGGCATGAATCATGAGTGTCGCCGGCTGATGTACCCCGCAAGACTTGAATAGAGCGCAAGGTCACCCTTCAGCCGATGCAGTATCCAATCACTCTTGTCGACGTCGCCGGCATCGTCATGGCTGCCGCCTGCGTCAGGAGCACCGTGCCCGATGCCTTGGCAGCGCCACGCAAGCTGTGGCTCCTCGGCCTGCCGCCGTTGCTCGGCATTGGCGTGTCGCTGCTGATCCTGGCGGGCGCCGTCGTCAGCTTCGAGCACGACGCGACCTGGATGGCGACGGCGCTCGCCGGCGCC
>DATGZZ010000880.1:0-7293 GCA_035296945.1 Reyranella sp. | reverse complement strand
ATCAATGCCGGCACGCTGGCCGCGGTGACGAGGTAACGCGCCAGGTCGCCGCGCTTCAGCCGGCGCCAGGCCCCGAAGGTCATGCCGAACAGCACCGCCAGCATGCCGATGAACCACAGCCACAGCAGGAAGCGGAAGAAGGCCGGCAGATACCCATGGCCGATCGCCGACACGACGAGCGCCACGATGCCAACGGCCAGCACCGGGAAGATGAGCTGCTGGCCGAGCGCCACGGTGGTCATGAACTTGGCCTCGTCCGACCAGTCGGAGCGCCAGATCGGGCCGAGCAGCTTGCGGGCGACCTGCATGAAACCCTTGGACCAGCGGCTCTGCTGGGCGCTGAAATCGTCGAGCTTGGCCGGCAGCTCGCCGACCACGTGCGGCTCCATCAGGAACACGCCGTGCCAGCCCTTGAGCGAGGTGCGCAGCACCAGATCGAGGTCCTCCGACAGCGTGTCGTGCGACCAGCCGCCCGCCTCCTCGACGGCCGCGCGCCGCCAGATACCGCCGGTGCCGTTGAACTGGAAGGGCATGCCACGGCGGGCGCGGATGTCCTGCTCGACGGCGAAATGCGCGTCCTGCATCAGGCGCTGGGCACGCGTCAGCCAGTTCTTCTCGCCGTTGCCCCATTCGATGCGGGTCTGCACGAAGGCGGCGCGCGGCTCGGCCAGCAGGGCCGCCATGGCGCCGCGCAGCCAGCCGGGTTCGGGCACGAAGTCGGCGTCGAACACGGCGACATAGGGCGCGTCGCAGAGCTTCAGGCCCTCGGCCAGGGCGCCGGCCTTGAAGCCCGAGCGGTCGTCGCGCCGGATATGGGCGACATCGACGCCGTCACGCCTCAGCCGCGCCACGGCGTGGACCGCGATGTCGGAGGTGATGTCGGTGCTGTCGTCGAGGAGCTGGACGACCAGCCTGTCACGCGGCCAGTCGAGCGCCGCGGCGGCGCCGAGCACACGGTCGATCACCAGCGGCTCGTTGTAGACCGGGATCTGCACCAGCACGCGCGGCAGCTCGTCCGGCAGGGCCGGTACGGTGCCGTCCGCCGGCGGCAATTCGACCGACCAGTAGACCAGGTACAGGAAGTAGCCGGCGATGATGAACTGGACGGCCAGGCAGAGGAAGGCAACGAGATCGATGACCAAGAGCAGCACAGTTGCCGCTCAGTGGTAGTGGATCGGCACGTCGAAGCAGCGGCCGTCCTCGATGTGAAGGCGACGGGAGGCGACGTCGAAGATGCGCTCGTCGTGCGTCGACAGCACGACGGCGCACTTGGCGCGCATGGCGAGATCCTTCAGCTGGTCGACCACCAGGCGGCCGGCGACGCGATCGAGCGCCGAAGTCGGCTCGTCGGCGATGATGAGGTCGGGCAGGCCGATCATGACGCGGGCAATGGCCACGCGCTGCTGCTGGCCGCCCGACAGCTCGTCGGGCCAGGCCGTGGCCTTGTCGCCGAGGCCGAGCAGGCTGAGCAGATGGCGGGCGCGCGGCTCGTCCCAGTTGGGATCCGACAAGGGCGTGGTCGAGACGCCGGCCATGACGTTCTGCAGCGCCGTCAGCGAGGACAGGAGATTGCGCTTCTGGAACAGGAAGCGGATGCGGTTGCGCAGCGCGTCGAGCTCGCGGCCCTGGAGGCCGACAAGGTCGGTGCCGAGCAGACGCAGCTTGCCTTCGGACGGGCGGCGCATGGTGCCGAGGATGGTGAGCAGCGTGGTCTTGCCCGATCCGGAGGGACCGGTGACGATCACCAGCTCGCCCTCGCGCACCTGCATGTTGATGTCGAACAGCACGTCGGCGCGCTGCGGCCCCTCGCCGTAGTGGTGGTGGACATCGACCGCCTCGACGACGGGCGGTCCGAAATTGTGCACGTCGGTCGACATGGCTATTCGAACAGCATGATGGGATCGACCTTCCACAGGCGGCGGATGGCGAACAGGCTCGAGACCACGGTCATGATCATGCAGGCGACCAGGGCGACGGTCATCTCGCGCAGCCCCATCGACATGCCGAGGTGCATGGCCGCCTCGGTGATGCCGTAGACCAAGCGCGCCAGGGCAAAGGACACGACGAAGGCCGGCGTGATGATGGCCGCACCGATCTGGCCGATCATGAACAGGAAGAACCACCAGTCGTAGCCCAGGCTCTTCAGGATGGCGTACTCGGGCAGGTAGAAGCGGATGATCTGGTACTGGGCGTAGTAGATGAACACCATGCCGATCATCACGCCCATGATGAAGCCGAGATCGGTGATGTAGCCGACCGGCGTCTCGCGCGACCAGTAGACCCGCTCGCGCGCTTCGAACTCGCGCTTGTCGATGGCCTCGCCGCGGCCGACCAGGGTGCGATTGAGCTGCTGGCGCACCGCATTGACGTCGGCGCCGGACGCCAGGTGGATCGAGATGAAGGCCGGACGGTCGGACCACCAGTTGCCGAACACCTCGGCCATGGTCTCCTGGCTCATCATGATGGAGCCGTCGTTCAGCACGTTCGGGCCGACGGCGAAGGTGCCGACGGCAAAGAGCTGGCGCAGCAGGCCGCGATTGTCGGGCGGCCCCAGCACTGTGTATTCGGAGCCGCTGTCGGCCTGGGCGGCGAGATCACCGAAATAGGGCCGCGAATCGCGGTCGAACAGGATGCGCCGCGTTTCCCTGAGCTTGTGCAGGTTCTCCTTGAGGCCGGGCACGTCGACCGCGGGCTTCTCCGGATCAATGGCGTACCAGGCGAGCCGACGCGAGGTCGGCATGCTGGCATGCTGGAGCGACATGACGCCGAACCAGAACGGCGAATAGGAGGAGACCGAGGGGTTGGTGGCGATGATGTCGGTCACCGCCACGGGCACCTCGGCATGCAGCTGCATCGACTTGAAGCCGTAAGGCACGATGATGAGCTCGCCCGACACCATGCGATGCAGGCGCACCGACGATTCGTAGACCGCGCGCTCGATGCCGAGCTGGGCGAAGATCACCAGCAGACTCGCCGTGACGCCGGCCAGCGACAGGAGCGTGCTGGTGCGCTGGCGCTTGAGCTGCTGGGCGCCCAGCGGCATGGTCGTCGAGGTGCGGGCGGCCGCCCGCACCGCGGCCATGGAGAAGTTCGGCCGCCACCGTCCGATCCGCGCCAGGCGTGCCCAAAGGCGCGACAACCGATGCCGCAGCCCCGGTGCGTCAGGCAGCGAGATGGCCATCAGAGGAAAGTGACGCGCGTCTCGCGCCCCAGCACGGGGGGCATGCTGGACGTGTCGTCGATCTTGATTTCAACCTGGACCACACGGGCATCGGTCGACGAGCCGCCGTCGGGCTCGACGCGCTGCATGCGCTTCACCGTCGGCGCGATGCGCTCGATCGTGCCCTTGTAGACGTCGTTGTTGCCGCGGAAGGTCACGTCGACCTTGCCGCCGGGCTTCAGCCGGTTGACATGCAGCTCGTCGACGTCGGCCAGCACGCGCAGCTGGGCCATGTCGACGACCTTGACGATACCGGCCGGCGACACGCGCTCGCCCTGGCGCGAAAAGATCTGCACCACGACGCCGTCCAGCGGCGAGCGCACCAGCGCATCCTCCAGCGTGCGCTTGGCGCTGTCGATGCGGGACTGGGTATTGGCCATGTCGATCTCGTGCTGCGCCAAGTCGTTCTCCAGCGTCGTCTTCAGCAGCGCCAGCCTGACCTTCTGCCGTTCGAGACCCTGCTCGGCGATCGCCGTCTCGATCTCACGCACGTCGGGCGGCTTGCCCGAGCGCGCCCGCTGCAGGGAGTCGAGCTTGTTCTGCTCGATCGAGGACTTGAGGGCCGCCTCCTGCAGGGCGATATCGGAGAGCCGCGTGCCCTTGAGCACGAAGTCATGCATCTGCTTCAGCTTGACCAGGTCGGCCTCGGCCATGCGCAAGGTCACGTCCGCCCGGGCATAGTTGGACAGGACCGCCAGCACCTCGCCCTTCTTGACCTTCTGGCCGTCCTTGACCTTCAGCTCGACCAGCACGCTGCCGCCGGCCGGATCGCCGGCGACCACCGCCGTGCCCTCGGGCGCGTCGGTATAACCGCGGGCGATCAGTGGCGGGGCGGCCTTGGGCGCGTCCTGGGCGCTGCTGGTCTGCCGGGTGGGCATGACCCACAGCCCGGCTCCGGCGATGGCGACCAGGATCGCCAACCCGATGGCACCCCACCTGAATTTCTTCGCTCGAGCCATTGCGAATTCTACCAAAAAACTACCGGTTGCGCTCGCCAGGCCATCAGAACGTCGTCGTGAGGGGGACGGTGCCCCTGGCGATACCGATGATGGAGAACGTCCGGTAGATCGAGGTCAGGATCTTGTCGTACTCGTAAAGCGGTGCGTTCGTGACATAGATCACGTCCCGCGCCTGCAAACCGAACTGCTGTGCGACAAAAATAGACACCGGTTGAAACAGGTCCAGCCGGAAAACCCGTCCACGGGCTGTCGGGTTGATCTCCAGGTCGCCCATTCTGAACACATAAACGCCCGTTTTGTTGGCGCGAGCATCGGACAGGCCGCCGACCTGGCCCAAGGCCTCGAGCAGGGTCAGATTGTGCTTGGTCATCTCGACGTTGCCCGAGCGCTGCACCGCGCCCAGCACCGTGAAGACCCGAGAATTGGGCCGGACCACGATCTCGTCGCCCTTCTGTACGGCAATGTCACTGCCGGCCAACAAATCGGAGAATTGCGTCGTCAGTATGACCTGCCCGCTGCGACGCACCACAACCTGGAGCTGGTTTGACGAGCCGGGGGTGGCAATGAGCGGACCGCCTGCCTTGTTGATGGCGTCGATGACGCTACGGACGTCCTCCAGCATCGACACGCGTCCCGGGTTCTTGACATCGCCCGATACCATCACCGTATGGGTGCGCGGCGAGTCGAACTCGACGATGACCTCGGGCTCCTGCACCTTGTTGCCGAGCTCCTGGATGATGCGAGCCTCGATCTGATTGAGATCGAGGCCCGCCACCCGAACGACACCGACCACGGGGATCTTGATCGAGCCGTTCTCGGCCACGCGCTGGATGCCGAGATCGGCGCTCTGGCCCTGGATGGTCGGGAAGATATTGCCGCCGTAGCGTTCGTAGATGCGGACCCGGAGCGAATCGCCGGGCGCGACGGTAAGGCGCTGCGCGGGCGACAGCGTGCTGGTCGTTGTCACCGGCTTGTCGGGGGTTGGCGGCTGGCGGTAGCCGACGACCGTGGTCGGCGTGAGATCGATGACGTCGAACGGCAGGGCTTCCGTGCTGGTCGTCTGCGCGCCGCCCATCCACGGGCCATCACCAGGCAACGCAGTGCAGGCCGCCACGCCAAGGCCCATGCCCAGGGCAATAGCGAGGGGTCGCGCGGCGGCATACAGCCGGCTCCAAACAGTCAAAATTCGATCCCCGTCTAGCAGTGGTAGCACGTCACGCGCCGCGCCGCGTTTCGTCCCATGATGTAGTCCAAGCCCGGCCAGTTAATTAACCCGCACGGCGGTGGGGGTGCAAGCGTTCGTCCGCCGCGCCTGCGGGCTTTCGACGCAACCTTGCGGCCGCTTCCTCAACGGAATCGACGACCTCGAAGAGCTGGGTGAAGCCGCTGACCAGCAGGCAGTCGGCGGCCGCACCGGTGAAGCGGCAGAAGGCGATGCGGACACCCATCTCCTCGGCCCGATGCAGGGCGATGGCGAATACGCGCACGCCGGCGGCGCTCATGTAGGTCACTTCGCTGCCGTCGACGATCACACCGGCGCCGGGACGGAGGGCGTCAACGATAAGGGTCTCGACCGAAGCCGAGGTCTCCGAATCGACCTGCGGAGGCAGCATGACGGTGGTGATCTTTTCCATGATGCTCGTCATCTCATACGTGTTTTCCGGCAGTGCCATTCCTGGCGGGCTGCCAGCCGGCCGTCAGGTTCGTGCCGCGCCAATCGATGCGATTGCGGCCGCGCCAGGCCTGTGCGGCAAGCAGCAGCACGAGCGCTTCGCGCGCCAATGCAGCAGCCCAGGCGCGCGGACCGAACGGCAGGCCGTGGCCGGCGAGGAACCATGCCTCGGCGGCGAACCAGGCAACCGTATGGAGTGCGAGCGCCAGGGCAAGCCAAATCGGTGCCGCGCCGGCGGCAAGCAGTGCCACAATCAGCGCGATGCCTGAGGCGAGCCAGCCGATCGCGGGCTCCAGCAGCACCAACGCCCTCACCTCGGGGCTGAGCTTCAGCCGCGTTGATCCCCAGCGGACCTGTCGCCGCCACACGTCCTGCCAGCGCCGGCCGCCGACCAGCAGCCGCGGCATGACACGCGCCAGCCAAGTCGTCTGGCCGAGATGGTCGCGCACCATGCGCACCACGGAATAGTCGTCGGCAAGATAGTTGAGGAATCCCTGATGGCCGCCGATGCGCTCCAGCACGTCCCTGGTGAGGATGGTCACGCCACCGGACGCGACCGGCATGCCCAGCCGGTCCGCCGCCATCAGGAAACGCGCCTGATGGCCGTTGATGTAGCTGCACTCCATCTCGGCCGCGAAGTTCTCCGGCCGATCGCCGGTCTTGAGCGCCAGCACCAGCCCCACCTTGTCGGAAAGATGGGCCGCCGCCGCGGTGAGCTCGGGAAGCGTCAGGTCGATGCCTGCGTCGCACAGCGCCACGACCGGCCGGCTCGCCGCCTCGAGGCCCTTGCGCACGTTGTTGAGCTTGGGATTGAAGGTGTCGTCGCTGCCGACCAGGATCGGCGCATCGGGCCATTCGGCGCGGGTGCGGGCGACCGCCTCGTCATGCTCGGTGGTCACGCAGATCAGGACCTCGGCGCCGGCCCGCGACATGTCGGCGAGGCGCCCCACATAGGCTGGCGAAGCGTCACGCACGCCGACCATGGGCGCCACGATGCTGAAATCGGCCGCGCCGTGTCGCACCGGGTCGGCCGGCCGGTGCCAGCGGCCCAGTCCCGCACTTATCCACTGCACGGCCATCGTGGCCGCCCACCAACCCAGCCCCGCCCAGAAGAGGATGCCTGCGGCCATCGGCCATCACTCGCTCACCGAGAAGCGATGGATGTCGTCCTTCTCCATGGCCAGAGCCCGGTGGTAGGCGCGGATCACCACGCTCGGGTCGCCCTGCGAGCGAATGCGGCCGTCCTCGATCCAGATGGCGCGGTTGCACAGGCGGCGCACTTCGCCCGGCGAGTGCGACACGAACAGGAGCGTGCCCTTGCGACGGAAGCTGTCGATCCAGTCGAGGCACTTGCGCTGGAAGGCGGCATCGCCCACCGCCAGCGCCTCGTCGACGACCAGGATCTCGGCCTCGACATGGGCGCAGATGGCGAAGGCGAGACG
>DATGZZ010000879.1:0-4373 GCA_035296945.1 Reyranella sp. | reverse complement strand
GGTGAAGGCATAGAGCGGCCCCTTGTCGCGGCGCAGCGTCGGATCCTCGCGCGTGCCGGAGAAGGCCTCGGGCACGAAGACGTCCGTGCAGGCGTAACCCTCCGAGGCCGTGCCGCGCATGCCGAGCGTGTGCCAGTCGTGGATCGGCGTCGTCTCGGGCTTGGGCATCAGCACCGTGCGCACGGTCGGCCGGCCGAAGCGGTTGCGGCGCAGCGAGCCGTCGGCCTCCACCACGTTGCCGTGGGCGCCGATCCAGGTGGCTTGGCGATAGCCCGACGAGAAATGCCATTCGCCGCTCACGCGATAGCCGCCAGGTGCCGCGGCAAGCTTGTGCTGGTTGGGCGGTCCCCACGAGATCAGGCCGCGCGGATCGCCGTAGATCGTGCGCGCCGCCTCGAACGGAATGAAGGGGGCGATCAGGGCCGAGCTGTTGGCCACGAACATGTTCCAGCCCAGCGAGCCGTCATGACGGGCGATCTCCTCGATCGCCGCGACATAGACCCACGGTTCGACCTCCTCGCCGCCCAGCGAGCGCGGCAGCAGCAGGCGGAACAGCCCGGACTCGTGCAGCTCGGTGATCAGCGGCTCGGGAAAATCCTGCCTGGCCTCGATCTCGTCGGCGACAGCCGCGATCGCCGGCCCGAGCGCGCGGGCTCGGGCGACGGGGTCAGGCTTGCGGGTCAAGATGCCGATGTCATTCATGCGAACACGAGTGAGCTCGCCGTGCGGTGAAGGGCGTCAATCGTCCGAAGTATAGCCCGCAAAAGCCGGAACGCTCCCGCACAATTCACTTGGCGGGCCATGCACCCGGCGCCTATCCGCTAGGTCTTCGAGCGACAGTCGTGTGTCCAGGCGTGCACTACCCAGTCTGATTGCATATCTGCTGACAGTGTTGCCTGAGATTGACGCAAATGACGCCGGCGGTGTGTTGGTTGAGGCACTGTTGGAAGTTGTTGTCACAACTCTGCAGGCACTGGATCTTGTGGTCGGCGACGACCCCGGCGGCTGCGGGACGAGAGTATTGCAAGGGCCGGGACGGTGTCGTCGAACTGGCATCGGCTTGTGCCGCGAACTGGTCGAGACAGATGGCGCTCGCGATACCGCACGCGAGCAGGAGAAGGCGCTTCATCGAGATTGCCCCCGTCGTTCAGCGACCGAAGGCTATCACGTCCACCCTCGACGGCAACATGGCCGATTTGATGCCGCCGGCCGGCCTCAATGACGCCGCGGGACGGAACGCAACTTCGTCGCCGCGTCGCATGTTGTCTTGGCACAACTCGAGTTTCGGAGGATTCAAATGACCAGGACAATTCTGATTGCGCTTGCTTGTGCGGCCGGCGCCGTTTCGATGGCGCAGGCCCAGACGTCCGGCTCGGCCGGCGGCGGTACGTCCGGCGGTGTCGGCAACACCGGCTCGCACGGCACCTACAGCGGTGGCGCGTCGGGCGGCGTGAGCGGCGGCGCGACCGTCGTGACCCCACCGGCTTCGGCCGGCGCCGGTGCGTCGGGTGGGGCGAGCGGCGGTGCCACGACCAACCAGCCGGCGATCGACACTAACCAGGCGCAGCAGCCGGGCGTCGGTGTCGGCGCTGGCACGAGCGGCGGCGCCACCATCAAGCGCTAAGGTTGCGATCGAAGCTAGAGAGGAGGCCGGCCTGACATCGGGCCGGCCTTTCTCGTTCTTGGACGAGTAGAAGGCAGGCTTGGCGAGTCTGGACAGTCCGTTCGTTGGCCGTCACATGTCGGTGCGTAGCCGACCGGCCTGGAAACCGAGTTCAATGGGTGCCGGGGACATGGCAGGCGCGATGGCGTAGCCGGACGCCGTCAGCTTGATGATGCCGGGGCGGACATCGGCATTCTCGTCGATGGCACTGTTGGCACGCTGCCGATGTTCGAGGCCGACCGCTACTATCGCCGTAACGCTGAGCCCAAAGACGAAGGTCGCGACGATGGCCAGGAACTCGTGCATATGCCCTCCCTTCTTATGGGTGGGCAAACGACCGTCCGGCCTGCTTTGTTGCCAAGGTTGCGCGCATGCCTCAGTCTGCCGCGCGCTAAGGTTGTGACCGCTTCCTATCGGCCTACCAGCCGGTCACTCCGCGGCGATCTTTGCTGGTACCTGATTGCGCCACTGCTGCAAAAGCTCGCCTTGCTTGCGCCTGGCCTTGGCCAGATGGGCGTCCTTCACATGGCCGTAGCCTTTGATGTCGTCGGGCACCGAGGCCAGGTGCACGGCCAGGTCGTGGTTGGTCGCCGTAAGGGTGGCCAAAAGCTCGCCGACCAGCCCCTCGTATTCGCCGATCAGCGACCGTTCGACCTTGCGCTCGGCCGTGTAACCGAACGGATCGAAGGCCGTGCCGCGCAGGAATTTGAACTTCGCCAGCAATTTGAAGGCCGGCAGCATCCACGAGCCGAACTCCTGCTTCAGCAGATGGCCCGTCTTGGGATCGCGGCTGGCGAACAGCGGCGGGGCCAGATGGAACCTCAGCTTGTAGTCGCCCTCGAACTGCCGGTCGAGCCCAGCCTGGAAGGCGGCATCGGCGTAGAGCCGGGCCACCTCGTATTCGTCCTTGTAGGCGAGCAGCTTGGCGTAGTTGCGGGCGACGGCTTCAGCCAGACCGCTCTTGCCCGTCTTCTGCTCGGCAGCCCGCACCTTCTCGACCAGGGCCTTGTAGCGCTCGGCGAGGGCTGCGTTCTGGTAGCCGGCGAGATGCTTGGCGCGCGACGCCACGATCTCGTCCACGGTCCGCGAGAGGCGGAACGGCACGACGTTCTCGGCCGGGGCTAGAAGCTTCTCGACGGCGGCGCGGTCGTGGGCGGCGCGACGGCCCCAGCGGAAGGCCGCGGTGTTCATCGCCACGGCGGCACCGTTCAGCTCGATCGCCTTTTCGAGCGATACGTGGCCGATCGGGATCAGGCCCTTCTGATAGGCGTAGCCCAGCATGAACATGTTGGTGGCGATGGAATCGCCCAGAAGCGCCGTGGCGATCTCGGTCGCCTCGACGAAGTCGCAGGCCTCGGCGCCGGCCGCGGCCTCGACCGAGAGCCGGAGCGTGTTGGCCGGGAAGGCGAGGTCGGGCCGGCGGGTGAAGTCGCCGGTGATGGTCTGGTGCGTGTTGACGATGGCGTGCGAGGCACCGGGTTCCAGACGGGCCAGCGCATCGGCGCTGGCGCTCACCACCAGGTCGCAGCCCAGCAGCAGGTCGGCGCCGCCCGCGCCCAGGCGCACCGCGTGCAGGGCCTCGGGCGAGGCGCCGATGCGGACGTGGCTGATCACCGCGCCGCCCTTCTGCGCCATGCCGAGCTGGTCGAGCACGGTGACGCCCTTGCCCTCGATGTGCGCGGCCGTGCCCATGATGGCGCCGATGGTGACGACGCCGGTGCCGCCGATGCCGGTGATCAGCACGCCATAGGGCTTGTCGGCCACCGCCGGCAGGACGGGAGCGGCCGGCAACGGCGGTTCGGTCGGGGCCGGGCCTGCCTTCTTGTCGGCCTTGCCCTTCCTGACGCCGCCGCCTTCGACCGTGACGAAGCTCGGGCAGAAGCCGTTGAGACAGGAGAAGTCCTTGTTGCAGGACGACTGGTCAATGGCGCGCTTGGACCCGAACTCGGTCTCGACCGGCGTGACGCTGAGGCAGTTCGACTGCACCGAGCAGTCGCCGCAGCCCTCGCACACCGCCTGGTTGATGAACACGCGCCTGGCCGGGTCGGGGAAGGTGCCGCGCTTGCGCCGGCGGCGTTTCTCGGCGGCGCAGGTCTGGTCGTAGATCAGGACCGACACGCCCTTCCACTCGCGCAATTCGCGCTGCACGTCGTCGAGTTCGCTTCGGTGATGGAAGCTCACACCCGGCGCCCATTCGGTGCCGATCGGGTATTTGCCGGGCTCGTCGCTCACCAGGGCGATGCGACGCACGCCCTCGGCGTGGACCTGCTGGCTGATCGTCCACGGCCGCACGTTGCCGTCGTGCGGCTGGCCGCCGGTCATGGCGACGGCGTCGTTGTAGAGGATCTTGTAGGTGATGGTGGTGTTGGTCGCGATGGCGTGGCGGATCGCCATGTAGCCGGAATGAAAGTAGGTGCCGTCGCCCAGGTTCTGGAAGACGTGCGGCATGTCGGTGAAGTGGTTGGCGCCGACCCAGGTCGCGCCCTCGGCGCCCATGTGGGTGAACGTCTTGGTGTTGCGCTCCATGTTGATGGCGAGCGTGTGACAGCCGATGCCGGCCATCGCCATGGAACCTTCGGGCACCTTGGTCGAGGAGTTGTGCGGGCAGCCGGAGCAGAAGTAGGGCACGCGCGGCATGCCCGATTCGTTGCGCACCTGCCGGCCGGCGCGGCGCTGCAGGCTTTCCAATCGCTGCTTCGTGCGAGCGCTC
>DATGZZ010000878.1:0-4852 GCA_035296945.1 Reyranella sp. | reverse complement strand
AGATCCCGTCCTTCAACGAGGGTGGTGTATTGCGGCGTGGCATCGAAGCGGCGGCCGCGCTCGATTGGCCGCGCGACAAGCTGCACATCCAGGTACTCGACGACAGCACCGACGAGACCGCCGAGCTCGCCCGTACCGTGGTGGCGGAGCTGAAGGCGAAGGGGTTCGACATCGTGGCCCTGCAGCGTACCGACCGCTCGGGCTTCAAGGGTGGCGCCCTGCATGAGGCCATGCAGCAGACGCCCTACAACTACTTTGCCATCTTCGATGTCGACTACGTGCCGTCGCCCGACTTCTTGCGCATCTGCATGCGGCCGTTCTTCGCAAATCCGAACTGGGCGTTCGTCCAGGCGCGCTTCGACTTCCTCAATCCGCACGAGAATGCACTGACCGAGATGCAGATGGTGACGCTCGACGCCCATCTCGGCATCGAGCAGGCGACCCGCTGCTGGGCCGGCCATCCGCTGCCCTTCAACGGCACCTGCGGCATCTGGCAGAGGGCCGCCATCGAGGCCGGCGGCGGCTGGAAGGGCGATACCGTCACCGAGGATCTCGACCTCACCTATCGCGGCTGGGTCAAGGGCTGGCGGGCGCTGTTCCTGACCAGCGTGCCGGTGCCGGGCGAACTGCCGGCCGACACCAGGACCTGGCTGCGCCAGCAGCAGCGCTGGCAGGACGGCTTCCGGCATGTCGGACTGCGCATGGTCTGGCCGATCCTGAAGAGCCGTGACATCACCCCGTCATCGAAGGCCGCAGCGCTCTTGCATCTCTGCATGTCGCTGAACCAGCCGGTGCTGCTGGTCGGCATCGTCTCGGGCCTGCTGGCGGCCGTGTTGGCGCCGTCCCTGGTGCCGCTGCTGCTGACCCTGTTCGTCGTGACCCTGGCCTGGGTGTTGTTCTCTGCCACGACCTTCCTGCGCGCCGGCCACAACTTCATCCGTGGCGGCGAGATGTCACCGGCGCGCTTCGCCCTGGTCCTGCTGCGCTTCGTCGGCGGCCAGGTGGCGATGCTGGTGCGCTCGCTCGGCGTCCACATCAACAAGCGCCTGAACCGGCCCAAGCCGATCGTCTTCGACCGCACGCCGAAGAAGGGCGCTTAAGCCCTTCACCTCATCCTGAGGGGCGGCCCGCAGGGCCGCGTCTCGAAGGATGGGCAACAGACGAGGTGCGTTATGCCCATGCTTCGAGACGCCGCTTCGCGGCTCCTCAGCATAAGGGTTCAATGAAGGCGAGACGTCAGTCCAGCACGCTTTCCCGCAGCAGCGGATGGTGTGCGCAACGCAGGCCACCGCCCGTGCGGATCGGACCGTCGAACGGCAGGGGGATGACATCGATCTTGCGCTTGCGCAGTTCGTCGATCACCCGGGCACTGTCGGCGTCGATGATGATGCGGCCTTCCTCGAGGACCAGCCCATTGGTCGCCAGCCGATTGGCCTCGTCGACCGAGACTTCGATCTTATCCCAGTCGCGCAGCGACATCGGCAGGCCATCGATCAGCTTCTGCGGGCAATAGATCAGCAGGCCGGGCTTGATGAGGCATATGGCGCAGTCGAGGTGCAGGACGTTCGATTTCATCGCGACTGGGATCACGCGGTACTTCCCGCCCAGCAGCGCCTGCAGCCAGTCGGCGCCGGCCAGATCGGAGGCGCAGCCCGAGATGCCGACATAGATTTCGTAGCCGTTCAGCAAGGTATCGCCGCCTTCGAGGAACGGCCCGTCGACGCATCCTGGCGAGCCCAGCGGCACGCTCGACCAGCGTGCGCCGCGCTGCTGCATGGCCTGCTGAATGATCGGCCGCAGCCCATAGCGTTCGCGCTGCCGGCAGAGCAGGCGCAGCGAGGCATCGATCACGTGATTGCCGATCACGATCATGCCATCGCGGGGAAAGAGCTGGGCGCCCTCGCCGTTGGGCGCCAGGAAGGTACGCTCGTCGCCTGCCAGTCGTTGCGGACGGTGGACGGTCACGCCCTCGCGCGCCACCAGCTCGGCCAGCCCATCGACCTGCCGCTCGATGCGCTCGGCCCATTGGCGATCGATGTCGATCAGACGCCGTCCCTTATGGGCGCGACTGAAACGGTCGCCTTCCGGCAACAGCCCGCGCTGCGACTCTTCGTGAAAGACGACGAAATCCTCGGCCGGCGAAATGCCGATCACGACCTCGCGCAGCTTGCCCCACTCGTGGTGGGCACCGAAGCCCACGCTAGACACGCGCGTAGATGTCTTCGTAGCGGATGATGTCGTCCTCCTCGAGGTAGTCGCCGGTCTGGACCTCGACGACCTCGAGCGGCTCGCTGCCCGGATTGGCCAGGCGATGGATGCCACCCATCGGGATGTAGATCGATTCGTTCTCGTGCAGGGTCATGATCTTGCCGTCGAGCGTGACCTCGGCCGTGCCTCTGACGACGACCCAGTGCTCGGCGCGCCGCTTGTGGCTCTGCAGGCTGAGCTTGCCGTTGGGATTGACGGTGAGCCGCTTGGCGCGGAAGCGCTCGCCGCGGTCGATGTCCTGATAGCTGCCCCACGGCCGGTGCATCACGGCGTGCTCGGTGGCGGCCTTGTGCTTGCCGTCCGACATGCGCTGCACGACGTCCTTCAAGCGCGGAAGGTTGTCGCGATGGCCGACCAGGACGGCGTCGTTCATCGCCACGACGACGACTTCCTCAACGCCGATCACCGCCGTCAGCGGCCCGTCGGAGCGGACGTACGAATTGCGCACATGGTCGATCTCGACGGGACCTTCGGTGACGTTGCCGGCGCTGTCGGCTTGACCGATATCGAGCAGTGCATCCCAGGTGCCGAGGTCGGACCAGCGGAACTTGGCCGGTACGACCCAGCACTTGTCGGTGCGCTCCATCACGGCATAGTCGATCGACTTGGCCGGCGCCTTGGCGAAGGAATCGGCGTCGAGGAACACCGTCGAGCCAGTCTTCTTTGCCTTTGCCACGGCCTCGATGGCTGCGGCGGCCATGGCCGGCTCGAAGCGCGCCATCTCCGACAGGAGCAGCTCGGGCGGGAAGAGGAAGTTGCCGCTGTTCCACAACAGCCCTTCCTGGATGTAGCGCAGCGCCGTCTGGGCATTGGGCTTCTCGACGAAGGCCGCGACCTTCTGGACCGTGCCGATACGCTCGGTGCCGGGCCGGATATAGCCGTAGTCGGTCTTGGGCTCGGTCGGCGGAATGCCGAAGGTGACGATGCCGCCCTGCTGGACGGCCGTCAGGCCCTCGCGGCAAGCGGCGAGGAACTCCTCGGCGCCGATCACCAAGTGATCGGAGGCCAGCGCCAGCACCGCCTTGGCGCCCAGGTCGCGGGCATAAGCTGCCGCGGCGGCCATGGCCGGCCCCGAATCGCGCCGCGACGGCTCGACCAGGATGTCGATCTCCATGCCGATTTCCTTGGCCTGCTGCTCGGCCATGAAGCGGTAGGCATCGTTGGTGGCAATCACAGGCCGTGCAAACAGCCCGCGGTCGGCGACGCGCTGCAAAGTCTGTTGGAAGGTCGACTGCGTACCGAGCAGCGGCACGAACTGCTTGGGCATGCTCTCGCGCGACAGGGGCCAAAGGCGCTTGCCGGAGCCTCCAACCAGGATGACGGGCGTAATGGACGACATGGGGGGCTTTCGTTACTGGGCGGCTGGGCCAAGGTTGGGCCGCGTGACGAGCCGCGATATAGCCCAAGGGGCCGGTCCGGCCAATGGTCCCGCAACTGGGTCTTGTCATCGCCTGCCGGCTGCCTGGCGCTCCAGGTTCTCCTCGCGCCGCCGTTTGGCCTCGTTTTCGACGGCCTCGGCGAGCTTGGGGATGTGGGAGGCGATCTCGTAGAAGTCACTGGCGTAGAGCACCAGCAGCGTGGTCGGTCGCGTCGTCGACACCGTCGCCGACCGCGGCTGGCGCTCGAGCAGGGCCATCTCGCCGAAGAAGGCGCCTTCGCCCAGCCGCACCGAGCCGCCATTGGGCAGGCGGACCTCGACCTCGCCGCTCGAGATGAAGAACATCGAATCGCCGGCATCGCCGCGCCGCACCACGGTGATGCGCGGCGGGTAGTAGCGCGTGCGCAGCTTGCCCACGATCTCCGACAGGGTGACGACGCCCAGCGACGCGAACAGCGGCACGCGCGCGACTTGCTCCCAGACCCGCAGATATTCGCGCCGGCGTTCCTCCTGGGCGAAGCCGGTGGCGAGCACGCCGGTCATCAAGGCCAGCACTGCGATGCCCGAGATCATCAGCAGCGATCCGACCAGGCGGCCGCCCAGCGTCAGTGGCACGACGTCGCCATAGCCCGTCGTGGTCAGCGTGACGACCGCCCACCACATGGCGCCCGGCAGCGAGCCGAACTGCTCGGGCTGCTTGACGCGTTCGAACATGTGGGCCGCGGTGGCCGCTATCATCAGCAGGATGGCAAACAGGATCAGCACGCTGGCGATCGGCGCACGCTCGTTGGACACGACACGGGCCATCGTGCTGAAGGCAGGCGCATGCAGGCCCACCTTCATGATCCAGAGGATGCAGAAAACCGAGGCGGCATCCGCGCCGGTGATGGCGTAGCCGCCGAAGAACATGAAGGCCGGCAGGATCGCCATAAGGCCGATGAGGCCTTGGATCGACACGGCCCAGCGCAACCGCGCCTTGGTCGGCGCCCCCTGATCGTAGCGCGGCGTCTCCGGCGCAACCCATAGGCGCGCCAGGTACTCGACGAGGAAGATGAACGTGACCGTCCAGATGATGATGCGCAGTCCCTGCCGGACCCGCCCATCCATCTCGTCGACCGACAGCAGGATCACGGCGAACAGGCCGATGCCGAGCACGATCAGGTGAGCCACCCGCACCTGCCGGGCACCGGGTGTGGGGTCGCTGTA
>DATGZZ010000877.1:0-5136 GCA_035296945.1 Reyranella sp. | reverse complement strand
CCTTCTGGAGCGCCAAAAGTCGCAATAAAAGAACCTGGCCTCGCCAGCAAGATACAAACTGTAGTTATTGACAAGCACAGCGGTTTTGAATAGAGTCTGGGTGTCTGTCATATGCGAACGGACTGCCGCTCGCGCCGGCTTGCCAATGATGCACTGCTTGCTTCCACCGCTGAGGCGAGGCCCAATCAAGAGCGCGAAAACCGGTTGCGGAAATTGCGATAATTGCGGGAATTCGTTGGTGACTGCGACTGCAGTGCCTGCGTCACGCCGCCCTGGCGCGGTCCAGCTCCGCGGCGCCGGCGCGCAGGCGCGGGATCAGCTCGCGGCCGAAGTCGATCGTGTCCTCGAAGGGATCGAAGCCTCTGATCAGGAACGAGTGGATGCCGCGCTTGTAATACTCCAGCAGGGCGCGGGCGACCTGCTCGGGCGTGCCGACCAGGCACGACGTGTTGCCCATGGCGCCGGTCGCCTCGGCGATCGGCATCCACAGCCGCTCGTCGTGCGTCTCTCCGGCGGCGGCGAAATCGAGAAGCCGGCGCGCGGAGTGATCGAGCGGCTTCTTGTTGTTGCCGAAGCCCGTCGGATCGCCGGGCTTCTGGACCGACGCCAGGATGCGCCGGGCACGATCCCAGGCCGCTCCCTCGGTGGCGCCGAGGATCGGGCGGAACGACATGTTGAAGGTGGGCGTGCGGCCGAAGGCGGCGGCGCGGGCGCGGAACTCGGCGATGCGCTCGGCCGTCGGCGCCAGCGGCTCGCCGAACATGGCGAACACGTCGCAGTGCCTCGATCCCATGGCCAGCGCGCCCTCCGACGAGCCGCCGAAGAACAGGAGCGGATGCGGCTTCTGGAACGGCTGGATATCGGACTTGGCGCCGCGCACCTTGTAGAAGTCGCCGCTGAAGTCGAAGCGCTTGGGCTCAGTCCAGGCGAGCTTCATGACCTCGATGTACTCGGCGGCGCGGCGATAGCGTTCCTCCTTGGGCGCGAAGTCGCCGTCGCCTTCCTGCTCGGCGTCGCTCGCACCGGCGATGATGTGCAGCGCGATGCGGCCCTCGGTCAGGTGGTCGAAGGTGGCGATCTTGCGGGCGGCCAAGGTCGGCGCCACGAAGCCCGGGCGATGGGCGATCAGGAAGCCCAGCCGCTCGGTGTGGTGGGCGGCGTACTGCGCCACCAGGAAACCCTCGGCCGACGAGGCGGTGTAGCCGACCAGCGCCAGGTCGAAGCCCGCCTTGTCGTGCGCCTGCGCGTAGGACTTGAGATAGGGCGCCGAGATGCCGCCCTTGATGATGTGGACCGTGGCCTCGCCGCTGGGCGGCGCCACGCCGATCATCCCGATGATGCGCACGGGCATGTGTTCTTCTCCACGCTGTACCGTCGACGCTTTGCCCGATGCTATCCTGATCGCATGACCGGTACCACTCGTCACCCGATCTCCCGGGACGACCTTCTAGCGCGGTTGGCGGGCGGCCGAGCGTTCAGCGACGTGCTGTTCGCGGCCGACGTCGCGCTCGACGACCTCGATTTCACGGAGAGCCGCTTCGAGCACTGCCGTTTCGAGGCGCCGACCCTGCGCGGTGCGGACTTCTCGGGCGCCGCGTTCAGCGACTGCGCGTTCGCGCCGATGCGCATCGCGAGCTGCAAGCTGGTCAAGACGCGGCTCAGCGGCTGCTCCGCCTTCGATGCGGGCACGAGAAAGGGATGCACCTTCGCCTTCTGCGACATGCATGGCGCCGAGGTCATCAAGTGCAACCTGGCGACCAGCCGGTTCGAGCGCTGCGATCTCTACGATATCAATGCCGAGGGCTCGAGCTTCCGGGGCGCGAACTTCCACCAATCGACCTTCACCAAGGCAATCTCGCGACGATCGGTGCTGACGAAAGCTGTGTTCGACGGGTGCAACCTGAGCTTCGCCGATCTTTCCGGCCTGTTCCTGGAGAACTGTGAATTCCGCTCCTGCAAGTTCACCGAGGCATCGTTCATCGATACCGATCTCAGCCACGCCACGATGCTGGCCTGCGCGCTCGACCGCGCCGAGTGGGATCGCGCCAAGCTCAGGCAGGCGGATCTGCGGGGCTCCGATCTCGCCGGTCTCAACCTCGCGGTCCTGGCCGATTACGCCGGGGTGAAGATCAGCGACAGCGAACAGGCGGAAATCCTGAAGCAACTTGGCGTCGAAGTATGCGCCTCCTGATGGACGATTGTTTCCAAGGCCGTCGCGGCGCGGTCAACGAAGTTGCTTCCGCAGCAAACATGCGGCTGCGCCGTTGATAGGCGGTGCTGCATGGTGTTCCCTGCGGTCGACAAGGAGCCCGTCATGTCCGAACCGAAATCGCTGTCGTTCCACGTGCCGGCTCCGGCCGTCCGGCCAGGCGGTACGCCGGACTTCAGCGACGTGCAGATCAGCCGTGCCGGCGAGGTCGAGCGACCGCCGGTCGACGTGGCGCCCGAGAAGATCAGGGAGCACGCCTACAAGATCATCCGCGTGCTCAATCGCGACAGCCAGGCGGTCGGTCCGTGGGCCGGCCTTCTGAGCGACGCCGAGCTGCTGGAAGGCCTGCGCCACATGATGACCTTGCGCGCCTTCGATGCCCGCATGCAGATGGCGCAGCGCCAGGGCAAGACGTCGTTCTACATGCAGCACATGGGCGAGGAGGCGGTGAGCTGCGCCTTCCGCAAGGCGCTCGAGAAGGGCGACATGAACTTCCCGACCTACCGCCAGGCCGGGCTGCTGATCGCCGACGGCTATCCCATGCTCGAGATGATGAACCAGATCTATTCCAACGAGCTCGATCCGATGAAGGGCCGACAGCTGCCGGTGATGTACTCCTCGCGCGAGCACGGCTTCTTCTCGATCTCGGGCAACCTCGCGACCCAGTACATCCAGGCGGTGGGCTGGGCGATGGCCTCGGCGATCAAGGGCGATACCAGGATCGCCGCCGGCTGGATCGGCGACGGCTCGACGGCCGAATCGGATTTCCACGCCGCGCTGGTCTTCGCCTCGACCTACAAGGCGCCGGTGGTGCTGAACATCGTCAACAATCAGTGGGCGATCTCGACCTTCCAGGGCATCGCCCGCGGCGGCTCGGGCACCTTCGCCGCGCGCGGCCTGGGCTTCGGCATTCCCGCCCTCAGGGTCGACGGCAACGACTATCCGGCGGTGCATGCCGTGGCGAAATGGGCGGTCGAGCGGGCGCGCCGCAATCTCGGGCCGACCTTGGTCGAGTACGTGACCTATCGTGTCGGTGCGCATTCGACGTCGGACGATCCCTCGGCCTATCGGCCGAAGACCGAATCCGATGCCTGGCCGTTGGGCGATCCCGTGCTGCGCCTGAAAAACCACCTGATCCTGCGCGGCGTCTGGTCGGAGGAGCGCCACAAGCAGGCCGAGGCCGAGATCATGTCCGAGGTCATCGCCATCCAGAAGGAGGCCGAGACCCACGGCACGTTGCATACCGGCCCGCATCCCTCGGCGCGCGACATGTTCGAGGGTGTCTTCGAGGAGATGCCGCCGCACCTGCGCCGGCAGCGCCAGCAGGGCGGGGTTTAAATGTCTTTGCTGGGAGCGCGCCACTCCGTGGCGCATTTCTTTGCCTCCCCAAGCGAAGCTTGGGGAGGTGCCCGCGCAGCGGGCGGAGGGGTCATGAGCATCGATGCCGTAGCTCATGACCCCTCCGGCCCTCCGGGCCACCTCCCCGCGCTGGCGCGCAGGGAGGCAAGTAAGAGAGCGCCACGGAGTGGCGCGCTCCCAGCAATGAGGATGGCCAATGCCTCGTAAAACGATGGTCGAGGCGATCCGTGACGCCATGGACGTCTGCATGAAGCGCGACGACAACGTCGTCGTGTTCGGCGAGGATGTCGGCTACTTCGGCGGCGTCTTCCGCTGCACCCAGGGCCTGCAGCAGAAATACGGCTCCAATCGTGTCTTCGACACACCGATCAACGAATCGGGCATCGTCGGCGCCGCCGTCGGCATGGCCGCCTACGGCTTGCGCCCGTGCGTAGAAATCCAGTTCGCCGACTACATGTATCCGGCCTACGACCAGATCGTGTCGGAGGCGGCGCGCCTGCGCTATCGCTCCAACGGCCAGTTCATCGCGCCCATCGTCGTGCGCATGCCGACCGGCGGCGGCATCTTCGGCGGCCAGACCCACAGCCAGAGTCCCGAGGCGCTGTTCACCCACGTCTCGGGCCTGAAGACCGTCGTGCCGTCCAATCCCTACGACGCCAAGGGCCTGCTGATCTCCGCCATCGAGGACAACGACCCGGTGATCTTCCTCGAACCCAAGCGTCTCTATAACGGCCCGTTCGACGGCCATCACGAGCGGCCGGTGACGCCGTGGGCACGCCATCCGCAAGGCGAGGTGCCCGACGGCCACTACACCGTTCCCCTGGGCAAGGCTGCGATCCGGCGCGAAGGAGCGGCCGTCACCGTGCTGGCCTACGGCACCATGGTCTATGTCGCCGAGGCGGCGGCGCAGGAGACCGGGATCGATGCCGAGATCATCGACCTGCGCACGCTTCTGCCCTACGACCTCGAGACGATCGTGGCGTCGGTGAAGAAGACCGGGCGCTGCGTCGTCGTCCACGAGGCGACGCTCACCTCGGGCTACGGCGCGGAGCTGAGCGCGCTCGTGCAGGAGAACTGCTTCTACAATCTCGAGGCGCCGGTGATGCGCGTCACCGGCTGGGACACGCCCTATCCGCACGCCCAGGAATGGGACTACTTCCCCGGGCCCGCGCGCGTCGGCCGCGCCCTCAAGGCCGTGATGGAGGCCTGACATGGGGACCCGGATCATCAAGATGCCCGATGTCGGCGAAGGCGTGGCCGAGGCCGAGATCGTCGAATGGCACGTCGAGGTCGGCCAGTCGGTGCTGGAGGACCAGATCCTCGCCGCCGTCATGACCGACAAGGCGACCGTCGAGATCCCGTCGCCCGTCGCCGGCAAGGTTTTGGCGCTGGGCGGCGACGTCGGCGCCACGCTCGCGGTCGGTGCCGAGCTGGTGCGCCTGGAGGTGGCGGGCGAAGGCAATGAAGAGGTGGCAGCGGCACCGCGCGAAGCGGCACCGCCTGCGCATCCGCCGGCCGAGCGGCTGACGACGCCGCCGCCGGCCCCCAAGACGCCGGCGCCAACGCCG
>DATGZZ010000876.1:0-13100 GCA_035296945.1 Reyranella sp. | reverse complement strand
CAGCCAGACCTGCCAGTCGTCGGGAAACGGGCCGATATGCAGCAACGTGAAACGCTTGAGATCGGCCGGCTTCTTCAAGCCGTTCGGCCCCTTGACCAGCCCCGGCGCACAGACCGGCATGATGTCCTCACTCATCAATCGCTCAGCAGTGAGCGACGGCCACTGGCCCCGGCCGTAGCGGATGCCGATATCGACATCCTCGCGGGAGAAATCGACCAGCCCGGTGCCGGTGCCGATGCGGACGTCGATCTCGGGATTGGCCCGCTGGAAGCCACCCAGCCGCGACACCAACCACTTCATGGCGAACGACGCGGTGGTGGTGACAGTGAGATGCCCGCCGCGATCCTTCTGCAGCAGCTTCTCGGTCGCTTCGTTCAACTGATCGAACGCAGAGCGTACCGCCGGCAGATAAGCCTGGCCCGCTTCGGAAAGCAGCAGCGAGCGATTGCGGCGCACGAACAATTTTAATCCGAGTCTCTGTTCCAGCCCGCGCACCTGATGGCTGATCGCGGCCTGGGTGACGCTGAGTTCGTCGGCGGCATCGGTAAAGCTCATATGGCGGGCGGCGGCTTCGAAAGCGCGCAATCCATTGAGCGGCGGCAGGGTTCGCTTCATCACAGTCCCTTCACATGAGGTATTCTTATCAAAACAGGACAAACGGTTGTTTGTAAAGCGGCCCCTCGAAGGCCAAATCCCCGATCATCAAGGCATTCACTTCAATTGGGGAGTAATCCCATGGCTGACCTCTCGCTTCATTACACTTCCAAGGCGCCGCTGGCCGGCACCTTCACCGCGTTCAACCAGATCTTTGCGACTTGGCGCCGGCGCGCCAAGGAGCGCCGCGAGCTTTCGACCCTCGATTCCCGCACGCTGCGTGACCTCGGTTTGAGCGCCAGCGACATCAATTTCGAGGTCAACAAGCCCTTCTGGCGTAGCTAACGCGCACCCGAATCCGGAGCCGGCCCGTTTGTTACCCTGCGCGGGCCTTACCCTCTCCGGACACTGGCCGGCGGTCGATCCTCAGCCTCCCTGTCGACCGCCGGCTTTTTCTTTCTGAGAATTGCCCATCACACGCCGGATAGAACGAATCCGGCAGCAATGCTTTGGTGCCGGCATGAATTGGCACTATCTCCGAAGGGTCTTGAGCGAATGGCACCGCAGGGTGCTGAGCCGACGCGAAATCGCGTCCCTCGACTATTGCACCCAGCGCGATCTTGGCCTCAGCGCCAGCCAGATGCGATTCGAGGCACAAAAACCATTCTGGCGCGCCTGACCTTCTGCTAGACGCGGCGGGTGGCCCTCTCCGACCTTCAGATCCAGACGCTGGCGCGCGACGCCGTGCAGCGCGCCGCGGCCGGCGACTTCGTCGGCGCCGAGCCGTTGCTGGCGCAGGTTGTCGAAGCGCGGCCCAATTCCGGACAGGCGCTGCATCTGCTGGGCCAGGCGCGATTGAAGCTCGGCCGTTTCGCCGAGGCACGCGAGCCGCTGGAGCGCGCCGCCAAGTTCCTGCCCAAGGAGGCAGCAGCCCAGGTCAACCTGGCCGGCTGCCTCTCGGTGCTGGGCGATCATGCGGCCGCACTGGCCGCTCTCGACCGCGCCCAGCGCCTGAAACCCGGCGATGCCGCCATCGCCCATAACAAGGGCCGTTCGCTCGAGGCGCTGAGCCGCCCCGACGAGGCCGAACGGGCCTACGACGAAGCCTTGTCGATCGACCATCGCCTGATGCCGTCGCTATCGGCGCGCGCCAACCTTCTGGCGGCGCGCGGCGACTGGATGGGTGCGCTGACCGATCTCGAGGTGGCCCTGACCAGCCGGCCCAACGATCCGCATCTGCGCCTGCGCCGCGGCGAACTGCTCTTGCGCCAGGGCGACTGGCTGCGCGGCCTCGGCGACTACGAGGCACGGCTGGAGATCGCGGCCGACCGCTACACGCCCGACCTGCCGCGCTGGCAGGGCGAGCCTTTGGCGGGCCGGCTGCTGGTCTACCCCGAGCAGGCCGACATCGAGAGCGATGCCGCGCTGCGCGACACGCTGATGCTGGCGCGCGGCGTCGAGGCGATGGTGCAGTGCGCGCCAAGGCTCGCCAAATGGCTCAGCATGCCGACGATCGGTCGTGGCGCGGCGCTCGACGGATTTGCCGCAGCCGCGCCGCTGCGCAGCCTGCCGCATCTTCTGGGTTGGACGCTCGATTCCCTGCCGCCGCTCGACCTGACGCGGCGCGCCGAGCCGTCACCGCGCATCGGCTGGTTCACCCAGGCCGATCCGCCCGCCGGCATCGACATCGAACGCAATCCCGACGAATTGACGCGATGCCGTTTGGTGATCGGCGACGACGCCTGGCCCGCTCACCTTGCCGCGCGGCTTGGCATCCCGACGATCGTCTTGCTCCCGCGTCTCGCCGATTGGCTGTGGGGGCCGAGGCTCGGTCCATCTCCCTGGTATCCGTCCGTCGAGCTCTTGGCAGCCGACGACGCCGAGGCGCTGGCGTCGCGTCTCTCATCTCCTCCCCCGTCATACGGGGGAGGGTAGGGAGGGGGAAAGCCGTATAGGCGATCTCCGAAGTTTCAGATCTGAGAATCCCTGATCTGAAATTGTCAGACATCGCGACTGTGGCTCTCCCCCTCCCTACCCTCCCCCGTATGACGGGGGAGGAGGCATGAGGTCATGAGCGCGCGGGGAGGTCGCGTCAGACGCGACCCAGCGCGCGGTCCGGCAGATCCTGACGACGGGCCGCCGTCCATTCGCGCATCCTCTGGAAGACAACGTACAGCATCGGGATGACGAAGATGCCGAACACGGCGGCCGCCAGCATGCCGCCGAACACGGGCGTGCCCACGGCGCGGCGGCTGGCGGCGCCGGCGCCTTCGGCGATCACCAGGGGCAGCAGGCCCAGGATGAAGGCGAAGCTCGTCATGATCACCGGCCGGAAGCGCAGCCGCGCGCCTTCGACGGCCGAGTCGAGGATCTCGCGGCCGTGCCGTCGCTGCTCGACGGCGAACTCGACGATCAGGATGCCGTTCTTGGCGGCGAGCGCCACCAGCACCACCAGGCCGATCTGGGCATAGACATCGAAGGCGAGCCCCAGCCACCACATGAAGACGATGGCGCCCAGCACGCCGACCGTGACCGACAGCAGCACGGGCAACGGGATGTTCCAGCTCTCGTAGAGCGCCACCAGGAAGAGATAGGCGAACAGGATAGCAAGCCCCAGCACGATGCCGGTCTGGCCGGCCGCCGTCTTCTCCTGCAGCGCCGTGCCCGTCCATTCGAAGCCGTAGCCGGCCGGCAGCGTCGTCGCCGACAATCGCTCCATCGCGCCGAGCGCCTGGCCCGAGCTGAAGCCGGGCCTGGGCGCGCCGTTGATCACAGCGGCGCGGAAGCCGTTGTAGCGGATCACCACCTGCGGCCCGAGCACCAGCTTGGCTTGAGCCAGCGAGCGGACCGGTACCATGGCGCCGGCGGCGTTGCGGACATAGACGCGATAGATGTCGTCGACGGCGTCGCGGAAGCGGTCCTCCGATTCGATGTTCACCTGCCAGGTCCGGCCGAACAGGTTGAAGTCGTTGACGTAGTAGCCACCGAGACTGGCCTGCAGGGCGATGAACACGTCGCTCACCTTGACGCCCAGCACCTGCGCCTTGTCGCGGTCGATGTCGAGGAAGACCTGCGGCGTGTCGGCGGCGAAGGTGGTGAAGACGCCGGCGAGCTCGGGCTCCTGGTTGGCGGCCACGATCATGGCGCGCGTGACGGCGGCGAGATCGGTCGGCGACTGGCCCTGCAGGGCCTGCAGCACGTACTGGAAGCCGCCCGTGCTGCCCAGCCCCAGGATCGGCGGCAGGTTGAAGGGAAAGGCGATGGCGCCCTGGATGGCGGCGAGCTTGGGCCGCAGGCCGGCGATGATGGCGTCGACCGACTGGCTGCGGTCGGTGCGCTGCTCGTAGGGGTTCAGGCGCACGACGAAGAAGGCGCTGTTGGACGACACGACGTAATCGATGAAATTCAGGCCGACGACCGACACCACGCCCTGCACTCCGGGGATCGGCCGGATGATGTCCTCGACCTGCTTGACCAGGTCGGCGGTGCGGTTGAGCGAGGCGCCCTCGGGCAGTCGCATGGCGACGAAGAAGGCGCCCTGGTCCTCCGACGGCAGGAAGCCCTGCGGTGCGATCCTGAACACGCCATAGGCCGCGGCGCCGCAGACGGCGACCGCGACCACGCCGAAGACGGCCAGCCGCACCAGGCGGCGGACGATGGCGACATAGCCGTCGCGCAGCCAATCGATCGCGCCCAGCACACGCTGCATCCCCCGTTGAAGCGGTCCGCGCTGCCGATGGTCGCCGCGCTTCAGCAGCACCGCGCACAGCGCCGGGCTGAGCGTAAGCGCATTGAGCGCGGAGATCAGCATGGAGACCGACACCGCCACCGCGAACTGGCGGAACAGCTGGCCGCTGACGCCGGGGATGAAGGCGACCGGCACGAAGACCGAGAGCAGCACCAGGGTGATGGCGATGATCGGCGCGGTGATCTCGCCCATCGCCTTCTTGGTCGCCTCGGGGATGGAGAGGTCGGGGTTCTCATCGATCACGCGCTCGACGTTCTCGATGACCACGATGGCGTCGTCGACCACGATGCCGATCGCCAGTACCAGGGCGAGAAGCGAGACGGTGTTGGCCGAGTAGCCGATCAGCAGCATGACGGCGAAAGTGCCGATGATCGACACCGGCACGGCGACCAGCGGGATGAGCGTGGTGCGCAGCTTGCCCAGGAACAGGAAGACGACGATCGCCACCAGCACGAAGGCGATGACCAGCGTGTGGATGACCTCGTCGATGGTCGAGGTGACGAACACCGTGGAATCCCAGAACACCTGGTATTCCAGATCGTCGGGAAAGCGCTGCTTGAGATCGTCCATGACCTTGCGGACGTGCGCCGCGACGTCGACGGCGTTGGCGCCGGGCGACTGGAAGATGCCGATCGTCGCCGACGGCGCGCCGTTGAACCGGCTGTAGCGCTCCTGGCTCTTGGCGCCGAGATCGGCGCGGGCAACGTCCTTGACGCGCACCACGGAGCCGTCGGGATTGGCGCGGATCACGATGTTGTCGAACTGGTCGGGCCGGGTCAGGCGGCCCTGGGTCTTGATGGTGAGCTGGTATTGCTGGGCCTCAGGCGCCGGTGCCGCGCCAATGCGGCCGAGCGCCGCCTGTACGTTCTGGCTCTGGATGGCCGTCACCACGTCGGTCGGCGTGAGGTTGAAGGCGGTCAGCCGGTCGGTGTCGAGCCACAGCCGCAGCGAATAGTCGAGGGCGCCGAACAGGCTCGCCTGGCCGACGCCCCGTATCTTCGCCAGCTGATCGATGACGTTGATGGTGGCGTAGTTGTTGAGATAGAGCGCGTCGTAGGTGTTCTTGGGCGAGTAGAGCGTGATCACCTGCAGGAGCGCCGCCGACCGCTTGCGGATGACCAGGCCCTGGCGCTGCACTTCCTGCGGCAGCAGCGGCGTGGCGAGCTGGGCACGGTTCTGGACGTTCACGGTGTTGATGTCGGGGTCGGTGCCGAGTGCGAAGGTCACGGTGAGCGAGTAGCTGCCGTCGGCGGCGCTGGCCGATTGGTAGTAGAGCGCATTGTCGACGCCCACGATCTGCTGCTCGATGGGCTGCGCCACCGTGGTCTCGACCACCTCGGCGTCGGCACCGGGATAGGTGGCGGTCAGCGTGACCTGCGGCGGCACGATCTCGGGGAACTGCGCCACCGGGATCTGGAAGATCGCGATCAGGCCGGCGAGCGTGATCACGATCGAGACGACGAAGGCCAGCCGCGGGCGGTCGATGAAGATGCCGGAGATCATGGCAAGATCGCCTTTTCCAACTCATTCCACCCCCACTCATGTTCCTCTCGCCCGCTAGGGGGAGAGGCTAGGAGAGGGGGAATCGACGTGCGTGGCCCCCTCTCCCAACCTCTCCCCCTCGCGGGGGAGAGGAGCATGAGGGTCCGCGAGTACGAGTGGATGTCGACGTCGGACATCGCCCTAGCCATCCGACGCTGCCTGCAGGACCGTCTCCTGCACGACCTGCCCCGGCCGCACCTTCTGGATGCCGTCGACCATCACGTGCTCGCCTTCCTTCACGCCCGACGTTACGACGACGTCGGTGCCGCGTTGCGGGCCGGTCTGCACGCGCCGCTGCTCGACCTTGTGCTGGTCGTTGACGACCAGCACGTAGTAGCCGGACTGGTCGACCTGCAGCGCCGACTGCGGCACCACCAGCCGCGGCGCTTCCTGGCGCTCGCGGATGATGGCCGTCACGAACTGGCCGTCGGTCAGGGTGCGGTCGGGATTGGGGATGGTCGCCCGCATGACGAGCGAATCGGTCTGCGGATCGACCTGCGGATCGGTGAGATTCCAGACGCCGCGCTGCGCATATTCCTGGCCGCTGGGCAGGCGGACGCGGATGTCGATCTTGGCCATGCCGCCCTCCTCCTTGCGCCGCGCTTCGCGGATCGCCTCGAGGTCGCGCACGCTCACCGGGAACAACACGTAGATCGGATCCTGGCTGACGATGGTCGCGAGCACGCCGCTCGCCGGATTGACGAGATTGCCGACCGTGTAAGCGGTCCGTCCGATGCGCCCGTCGATCGGCGCGCGGATGTCGGTGTAATCGAGGTTGACCTGGGCCTGCGTCAGCGCGGCCTTGGCCTGCATCACCCGGCCCGCGGCGCTGTCGAGCGCGGCCTTGTTCGCATCGACCTGGCTCTGCGGCGTGAAGTTGCGTTTCACCAGCTCGGTGCTGCGCTCGTACTCGACCTTGGCGTTGGTCAGCGCCGCCTCGGCCACGGCGAGATTGGCCTTGGCCTGGTCGACAGCCGCCTGGAACTGCACCTTCTCGATCTGATAGAGCAGCTCGCCTGTCTTGACGTCCTGACCCTCGCGAAACAGCACCTTCTCGAGGAAGCCTTCGACGCGGGCACGCAGATCGACCTTTTCGATGGCCTTGACCCGGCCGACGAACTCGAAGGACTGGCTGACGCCCTTCATGGTAGCCAGCCGCACGCCGACTGCCGGGGCGGGCGGCTGCGCCGCGGCCGCCGGCGGCGGCTTGGCGGAAGTGCCGAACAGCAACCAGCCCGCGCCGGCAGCGATCACCAGCACGACCAACGCCGCGCCAGCGATCCATCGCGATCTCGAGACAGAGCCGGGTATCGCCATGACAGGCCTCATGACCGTTCGGCCGCAACGCCAATGGCGCTCGACTGATACCCCGCTACGGCCAGGATCATGCAACCGTACGACGCGCAAAAGCGAGCTATTTTCGGCCGATCCTGCCTTGCGCAAATCGCCTTCCTTCGGGCGGTGGCGGATGCTGATATCGGCCCGGGAGGAACCAATGGCCAAGACCCTGTTCGACAAGATCTGGGACAGCCACGTCATCACCGATCTCGGCAACGGCTTCGTGCTCCTGCACATCGACCGCCTGCTGCTGCATGACCTGTCGGGTGCACGTGCTCTGCGCGATGTGACGGAGAAGGGCTACGTGCCCGCCCAGCCGCGGCTGGTCTACGCCACGCCCGATCACGCGATCTCGACCATGCCCGGCCGCACCGAGGAGACCTTCCCACCCGGCGCGCCGCTGCTGAAGGGCCTGCGCGAGAACACCAGGAAGTTCGGCATCCACCTGTTCGACATCGGCCAGGACGGCAACGGCATCGTCCATATCGTCGGCCCCGAGCAGGGCCTGACCTTGCCCGGCACGACCCTGGTCTGTGGCGACAGCCATACCTGCACCCATGGCGGCATGGGCTCGCTCGCCTTCGGCATCGGCTCGTCGGAACTGGAGCACGTGCTGGCGACGCAGACCATGGTGCAGCGCAAGCCCAAGCGCTTCCGCGTCCAGTTCGAGGGCAAGTTGCCTGAGGGCGTGACCGCCAAGGACATGATCCTGCACCTGATCGGCGACCTCGGCACGGCGGCCGGTACGGGCCATGCGGTCGAATACGCCGGCTCGGCAGTCCGCGGCCTCACGGTCGAAGGCCGGCTCACGCTCTGCAATCTGTCGATCGAGATGGGCGCGCGCACCGGCATGGTGGCTCCGGACGACACCACCTTCGAGTTCCTGGCCGGCCGCGATTTCTCGCCCAAGGGCGCGACGTGGGACCGCGCCGTCGCGCACTGGCGCACCTTGCCGTCCGATCCCGACGCCGACTTCGACCGCGAGCACACGATCGACATGGCCAAGGTGGCGCCGCAGATCACCTGGGGCACCAGCCCCGAGCACGTGATTGCCGTCGACCGGGCGATCCCCGATCCCGACGAGGGACCCGAGGACAAGCGGGCGGCCTGGACGGCGGCCCTGCAATACCAGGGGCTGCAGCCCGGCAAGCCGATCGAGGGCACCAAGGTCGACTGGGTGTTCATCGGCTCGTGCACCAACAGCCGCATCTCCGACCTGCGCGCCGCCGCGGCCATCGCCAAGGGCCGGCAGAAGGCAGCGCACGTGAACGCCTGGATCGTGCCGGGCTCCGAGCGCGTGAAGCGCGAGGCCGAGGCCGAGGGGCTGGACCGCATCTTCAAGGACGCGGGCTTCGAATGGCGCGAGCCGGGCTGCTCGATGTGCATTGCCTCCAACGGCGAGCGCGTGCCGCCGGGACAGCGCAGCGTGTCGACGTCCAACCGCAACTTCGTCGGGCGGCAAGGTCCCGGCGCGCGAACCCATCTCGCGAGCCCAGCCATGGCCGCGGCGGCGGCGATCAAGGGCGCGATTGCCGACGTGAGGAAGCTTTAGGATGCAGGCGCCACTGTCATCCCGAGCGCAGCGAGGGACCTTTCCTGTGGCCTCAAAGGCCCCTCGCTTCGCTCGGGGTGACAGTCGCCGCTAGGAGACAGCCATGGAAAAGTTCACCAAGATCACCGGCGCTGCCGCACCCCTGATGCGCCAGAACGTCGACACCGACCTCGTCATCCGGATCGAGCGGCTGGTCAACAACACCGGCCGCAAGGGGCTTGGCCCCTACTGCTTCGAGCAGATCCGCTTCAAGCCGGACGGCAGCGAAAACCCCGACTGCGTGCTGAACCAGGAGCCTTATCGCGGCGCGCCCATCATCCTGTCTGCCGAGAACTTCGGCTGCGGATCGTCTCGCGAGGGCGCGGTGTGGGCGCTGGCCGGCATGGGCGTGAAGGCGGTGATCGCGCCGTCCTACGGCGACATCTTCTACAGCAACTGCTTCCAGAACGGCCTGCTGCCGGTGGCGCTGCCCCTCTCGGAGGTCGAGCAGCTCGCCGACGAGATGCGCGCCTCGCCGGGCAATGCGCGCGTCACGGTCGATCTCGAGAACTGCCAGGTCGTGTCGCCGACCGGCCGCGTCATTCCCTTCAAGATCGATGCGCGCCGCCAGCACGCCCTGCTGAACGGCCTCGACGACATCGCCCAGACCATGACCCACAAGGACAAGGTCGAGGCCTGGCAAGCGACCGACAAGAACGCCCGGCCGTGGGTCTGGCTGTGATCGCTTGACGCCGCTTCACACGGTCGCCGCGATGCTGATCGTGGCGATGTGGGGCCTGAACTTCACCGTCATCCGCTTCGGCCTCGACGAATTCACGCCCTTCACCTTCGCCACCTGGCGCTTCGTGATCAGCGCGCTGCCGATCGTCTTCATCCCCAAGCCCGCCGTCTCCTGGGCCACCTTGGCCGGCATCGGCGGCTTCATGTTCGGCGGCCAGTTCGTCTTTCTCTTCTTCGCCATGGAGGCCGGCCTGCCGCCGGGTCTTACCTCGGTGCTGGTGCAGCTCCAGGGACCGCTCACCGTGGTGCTGGCCGCGCTCTTCCTGCGCGAGCATGCGACACGCGGCCAGTGGCTGGGCCTGGCCGTCGCCGGCATCGGCGTGGGGCTGATCGCGCGATCGGTCGAGGGGTCGGTCGGCGTCTTCCCCGTCCTGCTGGCGCTCCTGTCGGCGCTCACCTGGGCGGCGGGCAACCTCTTCTTCCGCTCCGCCCGCGGCGTCTCGATGTTCGCCGTCACCGTCTGGGCAAGCCTGTTGCCGCCGCTGCCGCTCGCCCTGATCGCGCTGGCGCTGGACGGCCCCGGCCCGCTCCTCGCGCCCATCCTGGCGCCGACCTGGAAAGGCTGGTTCGTGCTTTTCTACACGGTCGTCCCCGTGATGTGGCTGGGCTACCTGATCTGGGGCACGCTGCTGCGCACTTACCCCGCTGCCAAGGTCGGCCCGATCTCGCTGCTGGTGCCCTGCACCGCGCTGGTCTTCGCGTCGTTCCTGGTCGGCGAACCGGTCGGCGGCCTGAGACTCCTCGGCGTCGTGGTCGTGCTGGGCGGGGTGGCGCTCGGCCTGTTCGCATCGGCAAGGCGGCTGCGTTGATATTCTTGCCGGACCGTCATCAGGACCAGCGCAGCACCAGCGGATCCGTGCGCCGCGCAACTTCGATCAATCCGGCACGGGTTGCCGGATGCAGCGGCAGCACCGGGTGCCGCGTCATCTCGGAGCGGATGACGCCGCCCTCCTGCATCAGCACCTTTGCCGCCGAAAGCCCGCATTGCCGGTTCTCGTAGTTGATCAGCGGCAGCCAGCGCTGATAGGCCGCCACGGCGGCTTCGCGGTCGCCGGCGGCGAACGGATCCATGATCTGGCGGATGCCGTCGGGATAGCCGGCGCCGGTCATCGACCCGGTGCAGCCCGCGTCGAGGTCGGCCATCAGGGTGATGCCCTCTTCGCCGTTCCACGGACCGACGATCGCGTCGCCGCCTTCGGCGATCAGCGCCCGCAGCTTGTTCGCCACCTGCGCCACTTCGACCTTGAAATAGGACACATTGGCGATCTCGCGCGCCATGCGGGCCAGCAGGGGCACGGAGAGCGGCGTCCCGGCCACCGGCGCGTCCTGGATCATGATCGGGATACTCACCGCATCGGAGACCCGGCGGAAGAAGTCGTAGATGGCCTGCTCGGATACCCGAATGGTGGCGCCGTGGTAGGGCGGCATCACCATGACCATGGCGGCGCCGGCCGCCTCGGCGCGGCGGCTGCGCTCGGCACAGACCTGCGAGCCGAAATGGGTCGTCGTTACGATCACCGGCACGCGGCCGGCGACGTGCGCCAGCACGCAATCCATCACCCGCTCGCGCTCGTCGTCGGTCAGCACGAACTGCTCGGACCAGTTGGCCAGGATGCACATGCCCTGCGAGCCGGCATCGATCATGAAATCGGTGCAGCGCTTTTGGCCTTCGAGGTCGAGCTCGCCGCTGCCGTCGAACACGGTGGGCGCCACGGGAAAGACGCCGCGATAGACCGTTTTCGTTGCCATGGACCCTCCGGACCTACGCTGCCTGCAGGCCGCACCATTCGGCGACGAACAGCGCCGTCGCCTGGGTGATCTTGCGGATCGATTCCAGGTTCACGCGCTCGTCGAAGCCGTGGATGTCGTCGGACTGCGGTCCGTAGACCAGAGCGGGGATGCCGGCATAGAGGCCGAAGAAACGGTTGTCGGCCGTGCCGGTCGAGGTCTTGTCCTCGAGCTCCTTGCCCCACACCGTCTTGTGCGCCTCGGCCAGCACCACGCGCACCTGCTCGTGGTTCTTGAGCACGAACGGCTCGGCCTGAAAGCCTTCCCAGGTCACGGTCGGCGGGTTGTTGCCCAGGAACGGATCGTTGGCCGCCGCGGTGCGGATCACATGCTCGATCTCCTGGCGGCACTCCTTCAGGGTCTGCGACGGCAGCACGCCCACGCGCATGTCGAAGGTGCACCAGGACGGCACCGAGCTCGCCCAGTCGCCGCCGGCGATCTTGCCGACATTGAAGTTCACCGGGTGATGGTGATCGCAGAAGTGCTTGTCGTGCGCCTTCTTCTCGTTCCATTTCTTCTCCAGCTCGCGCAGCTGCTGGATCAGGCGGTAGGCCGATTCGATGGCGTTCGAGCCGGCATCGGCCTTGTAGACGTGCACCGGATGGCCGGTGACCTTGACCTGGAACCACATGACGCCGACCTGCGCCACCGTCAGCACGCCCGATGACGGCTCGGGAATCAGGGCCGCATCGGCGCGATAGCCGCGCTGCAGGCAGGCCAGCGCGCCGTTGCCCGTGCACTCCTCCTCGACTACCGACTGCTGATAGATGTCGGCCGCCGGCTGCCAGCCCAGCGCGCGCAGGGCGCGCAGCGCGAACAGGTTGAGGATGATGCCGGCCTTCATGTCGCCCGCGCCGCGGCCGTACATCCAGCCGTCCTTGACGGCGGGCTCGAAGGGCGGGCGGCTCCACATGTCGTGCGGCCCCTCGGGCACGACGTCGATGTGGCCATTCAGGATCAGCGAGCGGCCCTTGGGGCTGTTGGGCCGCCAGGCACCAACCACGTTCCAGGCGTCGTCGTAGTCCTGGCTGTGCGGCGAGTAGCCCGGCAAATGCTTCAGGTCATCGATCTTGATCTGCCAGCGATCGACCGAGAGCTTATCCTCCTTGAACAGGCGGGCCATCATGTCCTGCGCTGGCGCCTCGCGGAACCGAGTCGAGGGGATCTTCACCAAGTCGGCCAGCACCTTGGTCTGGTCGTCGAACTGACGATCGACCTCGTTCATGATCTTGATTGTCAGCGCGGCATCCATCACGAGTACTCCCTCCAATTCTCAAAGCGACCGGTCGGTGATCCGTTCCCAGGTCAATTCGCGCGTCACCTTCACGCCCGCGATCTCGGAGGCGGGCGGCGTCAGCACCATGCGCTCGCCTTCGAAACGCACCTGGCGCACCTGCGGCGCGGTGAAGCGCACGGGATCGCAGTTGGCGTCGACGACGGTGGTGAGCGTGCTGCCATCGAACGTGTAGTTGCCGCAGTAGGACGAGTATTGCCGCGGCGTGCCCTCCGGCAGGCTGGCGCGGCCGTCGACCAGGACAGACATCATGCGCCCGTCCGACGTGAAGGTGACCAGACCCATGCCGCGCGGGCCGAAGGGCACGCCGACCGGCTTGCCTGCGGGATCGGTCGCCCGAGTCGATGCCAGGCGCCAGACGCCCACGATGTTCTTCTGTTCCATGACGACCTCAGCTGAAGGCGAGCCGGCGCGAGCGCCGCTGCTGGCGCGACAGCATGGCGGCCGGGATCAGGGCGAGCAAG
>DATGZZ010000875.1:0-3620 GCA_035296945.1 Reyranella sp. | reverse complement strand
TCGACGCCGCCAAGAAGGCGCTGGCGGCCGCCGAGGCCGAGGCCAAGAAGAACAACTGGCCGGTCGCGATCGCCATCGTCGACAGCTCGGGCAACCTCGCGGCGTTCTCCAAGATGGACAACACGCAGCATGCAAGCGTCGACATCGCCATCGGCAAGGCGGTGACGGCCAACAACCTGAAGCGGCCAACCAAGGCGCTGCAGGATACCATCGCCCAGGGCGGGGCCGGCCTGCGCCTGCTGGCCGTCAAGGACATCACGCCGCTGGAAGGCGGCGTGCCGATCGTGGTCGACGGCAAGATCATCGGCGCCATCGGCGTCTCCGGCGTGGCCAGCAACCAGGATGCTGACGTCGCCATGGCCGGCGCGGCAGCGGCCAAATAGCCACCAAGTAGGGCACCGCGCCGTCTTGTCGGACGGCCCTCCACCGCTATAGTCCGCCCGACTCGTTCGGGCGGACTTTTATCTGATGAAGCAGCGTATTTTCGGCTGGATCTCGGCTCTCTTCGGTATCGTGCTGGCGCTGGCGGCGATCGAAATCGCGGCCATCGCCTGGCTGTACCTGGAGGACGGCCGCTACACGCCCGCGGCCCAGCTCTTCGAGCGCACGCAGAACACCTATTTGCGCGACGCCACCAAGGGCACCACGTGCCGCTACGTCGATACGCTCTATCCGCATCCCTATGTCGGCTTCGTGCACCACGCCAACCCGCCGTGCGGCCAGCCGTGGGTCAACAATATCGGCCTGTATGGACCCGACTACCCGACGGTCCGCAATCCCGAGCGTTACACCGTCATCCTGAGCGGCGGCTCGGTCGCCTCGCAGCTCGCCCAGAACTCGGCGCCGCCGGCGCCGCGCTATCTCGAGGAGGAGCTGAACAAGAAATACGTCAGCCCCAACGGCAAGCCGTGGCTGGTGCTGAACGGCGGCGACGGCGCCTGGAAGGAGCCGCAGCCTTTCATCCTGTTCGCGCTGTATGCCAGCTCGGTCGACGCCGTGGTCAATCTCGGCGGCTTCAACGAGCACTACTTCTTCTGGCCGGGCGCCGAGGAGCGGCTGGAGCGGCCGCTCAGCAACTTCATCGAGGTCAACCCCTTCGTCGCCGACGAGAATTTCGGCGATGCCGCCATCGGCTGGGTCATGGGGCGGCTCGCGGGCTCGCTCGCGGCCATGCCGGTGCTGGGCAGCAGCCACGCCGCCTATATGGTCGTGCGCGGCATCGAGCAGGCGGCCAAGGGCCAGGACGTCTTCAAGTCGGCCAAGAAGACCACGCTCAACAGCATCTTCCGCATGCCCGAGGAGATCCGCCGCGACCCCGAGCGCGAGTTCGCCGTCCAGCTCGGCCTCTACCAGAAGTACCTGCGCGCCACCGAGGTGCTGGCGCGCGACTACAACCTGAAATCGGCGTTCTTCATCCAGCCCGCGCCGGCCTATGGCAAGGTGCTGACGGACGAGGAGAAGCGAATCGTCGGCGACCTTTCTTACCGCGACATCTATCGCAAGATGGTGGCGGGCCTGCTGACGCTGCGCGAGCGTGGGCTCGCGGTCTACGACCTGGGCGACATTTTCGCCAACGAGAAGGGCACGATCTACGCCGACCACATCCACTACTGGCGCGACGACAAGGCGGAGAGCCCCGGCAACCGCATGATGGCCGCGCGCATCGCCGCCCAGCTCGCCGAGACATGGGGACTGCAGAAGAAGCAATGAGACGCTCATGATCTTCCGGACCGCCGGCTTCCAGCCGGCTCATAGTTTCATGAGGCCGGCTGGAAGCCGGCGGTCCGAAAGAACATGAGAAGATCGTCTAGATCGGGCAGGTCCGGAAGCCGGCGAACACGTCGTTGCGGTCGGGCGTGAAGAAGTTGCGGTAAGCGGGCCTGGCGATGCGGGCGCTGGTCGCCCAGCAGCCGCCACGCAGCACCTTGCGGGTGCCGAACCACGGCTGCGAATAGTCCTTGTAGGGATCGGCGGCGAAGCCCGCGAAGGGCAGGAAGTCGGACGCCGTCCATTCCCACACGTTGCCGATCATCTGCCGGCAGCCGAAGGCGCTGTCGCTCTCGCCAAGGGCCGCGACATCGACCGTTCCGTCGAAGGCGAAGTCGAGGTTGGCGCGCGCAGGGGTCGGTGGTTCGTCGCCCCAAGGCCAGCGACGGCGTCGGTCCGCCAGACGCGTTCCATCGGCGGTCGGCTGGCCAATCGCGGCGACCTCCCATTCGACTTCGCTCGGCAGGCGGCGCCCCGCCCAGCGGCACCAGGCGTCGGCCTCGAACCAGCTCACGAACACGACGGGCGCGTGCGGCGCCAGTTCCTCGATCTGCCGATAGCGGCGCGCCGTCCACACGCCGTCGCGCTTGCCCTGCCAGTAGACGGGCTGCTCGGCCGCGCGCTGTTCGCGCCACGCCCAGCCGGCATCGCTCCAGAACTCACGGGTCCGGTAGCCGCCGGCCTCGACGAAGGCGCCGAACTCGGCATTGGTCACGGGCGCGCGGGCGATCCTGAACGGCTGCAGCGCAGCATCATGCGCCCATTTCTCGTTGTCGAAGATGAAGCCGTCTTCCGAGGTCGAGCCGAGCCGCCAGCGGCCGCCCGGCACGGCGACATCGCCGGGCAGCGGCCCGGCACGCGGCCGCTCGACCGCACCGAGGTCGCGCGGCGGCGCATAGCTCAAGGTCTGGCGCATGTAGGTCAGCGCCTCGACGTGCATGTCCTCGTGCCGGATGACGAGGTCGTAGAAATAGCGCGCCTGGTCGTCGATGCCATTGCCGAGCAGGTCTTCCTGGCGCGCCAGCACGTCGGCCATGTAGCCCAAGGTTCCGGCGCGGTCGGGAAGATCGAGATGCCAGCGCGTGGCGTGCGCCACCGCGCTCGAATCCCACAACCGGTCGCAGCGCTCGATCAGCGGCGGACGACCGTGCGCATGCCGAAGCGTCCAATACTCGTGGAACCAGGCGACGTGGCCGATCTCCCACAGCACGGGATTGACGATGCCGAGATACGGTCCCATCAATTCCGCCCATGACAGATCTTCCGTCAGACGCCGAGTGCGAAGACGGGTCTCGCGCAGTTGCGCCACAAGGTCGCCAGCGGATGCACCGCTGGTCGGCCGATCGGCATGGCCATGGTCCATGAAGATCGTTCTTATCACACCTGACGGACCGACCTCACGCACCGGCAACCGCGTCGCGGCGGCGCGATGGGCGCGCATCCTGCGGCAGCTCGGCCATCGGGTGCAGGTCGCATCGCACTATGATGGGCAATCGGCCGACGCGATGGTGGCCGTTCATGCCTGGCGCAGCGCCGCTGCGATCGAGCGCTTCAAGGCGGAATTCCCGGCACGACCGGTCATCCTGCAGCTGAGCGGCACCGACATCTATCAGTACATCGATACCGACCCCGGCCTGACATTGCGGTCGATGGAGCAGGCGGACCGGCTCGTTGCCCTGAACGATCTCGCCTGGAGGGCAGTGCCCAAGCCGCTTCGAGCGCGCCTCAGCGTGATCCATCAGTCGGCACCGCCTTTGGCCCGGCCGCGCCAGCCGAGTCGGCGGGCCGTCGTGGTCTCGGTGATCGGCCATCTGCGTGACGTGAAGGATCCCTTGCGTGCGGCGGAAGCGGCG
>DATGZZ010000874.1:0-3012 GCA_035296945.1 Reyranella sp. | reverse complement strand
ATCGCGCCGGAGAACGGCACCGGCGAGCTTCTGACCCGCATGCGCTACCACGACGACCTTGTCGGCAATACCTTCCTGCCCGCGATCCATGGCGGCACGCTCGGTGCCATGCTGGAGATGGCGGCGATCTTCCACCTGCTGTGGGAGACCGAGACGGAGACCGTGCCGAAGATCGTCAACATCACCGTCGACTACCTGCGCTCGGCGCGCCCGGTCGATGTCATCGCCTGCGCCAAGGTCACCAAGCAGGGCCGCCGCATGGTCAACGTCTATGCCGAGGCTTGGCAGGACGATCGCGCCAAGCCGGTGGCCACGGCCAACGCGCACTTCCTGATCAAGTCCGACGACGCGCCGCCGTCGCTTTAGCGCGGCATGTTGTTGAGATCGACGCCGTAGCGTTCGGCGTTGCGCCTGGAATAGACCTCGCGCGACTCGACCGGCGCACCGCTGACGGCGGCTTTCACCATGTCGAGGTAGGTGTGCCAGCCCATGGCGTTGACCTTCTCGAACTGCTCGAGCACGGGCAGGTGCGTGAGCGTCAGCATCGTGCCGTTGTCCTGCGGGCTGAGCTCCAGGGTGAGGTACGATTCGGGATAGGGCGAACTCTCGTCGTCCGTGCCGAACACGTTCCAGCTGTAGCTGAGTTTGCGCGGCGGCTGCCAGTGCGTGACGGTTCCGCGGATGTGATTGCCCATCAGCCGCACGGCACCGCCGACCTTGCCCTCCAGCATGCCATTGCCGTACCAGCCCGGCAGGCGCGTGACATCGGTCAGGACGGGCCACACCTTGTCGGGCGTCGCCGGCAGCGGCCAATCGAAGCGCACCATATGCGCATGCGTGAAATGCGCCTCATGGCTCATGTACTTTCCCCGCGGTTGCAGTAGACAACGCCCGGCATGGACTACGACTCCCTCAAGACCGACCGCGATGACGTGGTGCGCGACGGCGCCGATTTCGAGGCCTACCGGCGGCCGGGCGCCCTGATCGATTCAGACCACCCCAAGATCACGGACTATGCAAGCCGGGTTGCGGGCGAGGGCAGCGACCGGGAAAAGGCGCTGCGCCTGTACTACGCCGTGCGTGACGGCCTGCGTTACGACCCCTACAACACGCCGATGAAGCATGAGGCCTATCTTGCCAGCACGACGCTGGGAGCAGGGCATGGATATTGCGTGAACAAGGCGGGGCTGATGGCGGCGCTCTGCCGCGCCGTCGGCATCCCGGCCCGCGTCGGCTACGCCGACGTGCGCAATCACATGACCACCAAGCGGCTTTCCGACCTGATGGGCTCAGACACCTTCTACTATCACGGTTACACCGAGGCCTGGCTCGACGGACGCTGGATCAAGGCCACGCCCGCCTTCAACAAGGAGCTGACCGAGCGCTTTGGCCTCAGGCCGCTCGAGTGGGACGGCGCCAGCGATTCGATCTATCACCCGTTCGATCTCGGCGGCCGGCGACACATGGAGTATCTCGCCTATCGCGGTGTCTTCGCCGACATCCCGTTCGACGAGATCCGCTCCGCCTTTCGGCACTACTACCCCCGCATGACGCGCGCTCAGGAGGAGATGACTCTTGGCGGCGATTTCGGCGCGGAAGGCGCTGCAGAAGCCGCCAAGAAGTGAGTCTCGCTCCGCGTTCCTTCGGCTACGCCGCCCTGTTGGTGGCGTTGGGCAGCTTCGGCCCGTTGACCATGAGCATCTATACGCCGGTGATGCCCTCGGTCGGCGCATCGCTCGGCGCCGGTGCCGACAGCGTCAAGCTCACGCTCACCACCTACATGCTGGGCTTCGCCGTCGGCCAGCTCTTCTACGGGCCGCTCAGCGACCGCTTCGGCCGCCGGCCTGTGTTGCTGGGTGGACTGATCTTCTTCACCATCGCGACCTTCGCCTGTTCCTTCGCGTCTTCGATCGGCGGGCTCATCACCTTGCGCATCCTGCAGGGATTGGGTGCCGCTTCCGGCTCGGTGATCGGTCGTGCGATGACGCGGGACGCCTACACCTTCCAGGAGATGCCCCTGGTCATGAGCTGGATCTCGCTCGGCCAGAACATCGCGCCATCCTTGGCGCCCACCCTGGGCGGCTTTTTGGGTGAATGGGCGAGCTGGCGGGCGACTTTCTGGTTCGTCGGCGGCTTCGGCACTCTCTTGCTGGCGATCACGCTGTTCGGCCTTTCGGAGACCAACAAGCACCGCAGCGATCGCCTGCATCTCGGCAGCCTGCTGCGCGGCTCGGGCGAGATGCTGCGCGAGCGGCAGTTCCTCGGCAACGTGCTGACCCTGGGCTTCGCCTTCGCCATCAACTTCGGCATGCTGGCGGGCGTTCCCTTCATCCTGCAGGACCATCTCGGCTTCTCGCCGCAGGAGTTCGGGCTGATCGTGCTGCTGTCGGTCGGTGGCTTCACCGCCGGCACCCTGGTGAACAACCGGCTGGTCGGCCGCGTCGCGCCGGTCGTCATGATGCGCGCCTCGGGCTGGTTCCACGTCGCGGCATTGGCGGTCATGGGCGCTCTTTCGCTCTCCGGCATCGTCACCTGGTGGGCGATCATCGGTCCGCACGTGGTGCTGAGCTTCGGCACCGGCATGATCGTGGCCAACGCCAATGCCGGTGCCGTCGGCATGTATCCCAAGCTCGCCGGCACGGCCTCGTCCCTGGCCGGCTTGGCGCAAATGGGCATGGGCGCTTTGGGTACAGTCGCGGTGGCGATCCTGACCGTGATCGGTAGCCGCTATGTCGCCATGCCGCTGGTGATCGGCCTGATGCCGTTCGCCGTGCTGACGGTCTTGAGCGCGCGCCTGTTGCGCAGCCGGCCGCGCCCCCCGAAACTGAGTTCATAAAGAGGAGAGAGGGAACAGAAGATGCCCAACATGCTGAAGGACAAGGTCGTGCTGGTCACCGGCGCGGGCGGCGGCATCGGTCGCGAGATGGCCCTGCTGGCCGCCAAGGAAGGTGCCAGCGTCGTGGTCAACGACCTCGGCGGCGCGGTCGACGGCGAGGGCGGCGGCAGCACGTC
>DATGZZ010000873.1:0-13675 GCA_035296945.1 Reyranella sp. | reverse complement strand
CACTCACGGTGAGCAGAACGAGCGCTACGCCATCGCGACGGGCGTGCTGGGCGGTTTCGGCGGTTTCCTCGACGAGTCGTTCCGCGCGCACGACTACCAGCTCGGCCGGCGCAATTGTCAGAAGTTCCTACGCGACGTCTTTTCGGTCGGCGCGGAGCATCCGTACGTCAGGGATTGGCCGCCTGGCGTCGCCGACAAATTTCACAATTACGACAAGGAAGCCAAGAAGTTCTACCACCCGGTGATCCCGCTGGTCGGCACGGCGGCGCTTCTGGTGCCGGCACCGCACTGGCCCCGCATCGACCAGTCGCGACTGGCGGAGATCGAGAGGCGCATCAGGCTGCGCGCGACCTACGTCGTGCCGCGCCTCATCGCGAGCAAGAACCGCCACAAGCTCCTGAGCCTGGCTGCCGGGAGGGCCTGGAGCTGGTACGGCAAGGACAAGCTTCTGAAAGTCGTGCATCGGACGATCGAATCCGACCTGATCCGCCGCGACCAGTTGGACTCCGAGAAGTCGTACAGTGTCGAAGCGCGCGAAGTGCTGGCCGAGCTGAACGCTCCGGGCTACGACTATCGAACCGTCTCTGGTCTCGACGAGGTTCTCTACCTCAACAAGACGCAGGTCGAGAAAGCGCTGGAGGAGCTGGAGCAGATTCCGAACCTCTTGTGGTCCGGAGAGGTCAACAGCCAGAAGTGCTGGGCACTGAAAGTCCGTGTGCCTGGCTGGTTGGAACGCCACGATCCGTTCCGCGGCGAGCCTCGCATCGGGTGACCGTCTTGCCGGAGCGCGGACCTGGAGGTCCGCGCTCCGGCAAAGAGGTCTACTGCCGGGCGAGCGTGCCGGTTACGACGACACCGAGGCCAGGCCTGTGGTCGTTAAGCTCGATCGAGAGGCCGTGCAGGCCGGCGATCGCCTTGACCAGGGCAAGGCCGAGGCCGCTGCCCGCGGTCGAGCGGCTGCGGTCGAGACGGTAAAAGCGGTCGAACACCTTGCCGCGCTCGGCTTCGGGAATGCCGGGACCGTCGTCGCTCACCTCGAGGGCAAAGCCGTCCGCCTTGCGGTCAAGCGCCAGCGACACCGTCGAGCCCACCGGTGTGTGGCGCAGCGCATTCTCCACCAGGTTCGAGATCATCTGTGCCAGCAGCTGCCGATCGCCGGTCAAACGCACGCCATCCTCGATGTGGATGTCGAGTTTGTGGCCGGAATCCTCGGCCGCGGGCTGGTAGGCCTCGCCGACGCTGCGGGCCAACGCCGAGAGATCGAGCTCGGCGAAGGCGCTCTTCTGCGCACCGGCCTCGACCTGGGCGATGCGCAGCAGGGCCGAGAAGGTTTCCAAGAGCTCATCGGCTTCGGTGATCGCGGCCTCGGTCGCACTGTCGTAGTCGGCCGTGGTCTTGGCGCGCTCGCGCGCATCTTCCAGGTGCTGGCGCAGACGGCCGAGCGGCGTGCGCAGATCGTGGGCGATGTCGCTCGACACCTGGCGCAGCCCGTCCATGAGCTGCTGTATGCGGCCCAGCATGGCGTTGAGGCTGGCGATGAGCTGGTCGATCTCGTCGTGCGTGCCGCGCACGGGAATGCGTGCCGAGAGGTCGCCCGCCATGATGGCGCGGTTGGTGCGGGTGATCGCATCGATGCGGCGCAGGAAGGAATTGGCCAGCACCGCGCCGCCGGCGATGGCGAGCAGCAAGGTGAGACCGCCCGCCCAGGCGAAGGCGCGCACGATGGCGTGCTGCATGTCGGTCAGTCGCGCGGCGTCCTGGGCGACCAGCAGGAACGAGCCGTCGGACAGGGTGAGGCCGAAGCCGGTGAGCTTGGTCGGGTCGCCGTCGATATCCGGTGCCGGTGTGTCGGCCTTCGGCACGAAGTCGACGACGCCGTTGACTGGCGGCATACCGGGCAGGTTGCCGACCACGACCCGGCCATTGGGCGCCTGCAGCAGGTAGAAGATCGGCCCGCGCGTGCGGAAATTGATGCGCCGCGTGATCTGCTGGGCGAGGCCGTTCAGTCCGGTGCGGCTATGGACCTCGGCAAGCTGGAAGGCCTCCGAGCGGAGCACCGCCGCCATGTCGTTCTGCATCGCCGCCGTTGCCGTGACGTACACCGTGGCGAACAGGGCGCCGGCAGAAGCGATGAACAGCGCGGCATAAAACAGCGTCAGCCGGAAGCTCGCCGACCGCAGGATGCGGCCGAGCGTGCTACTCGGGCGCGCGGATGACATAGCCAGCCCCCCTGACGGTGTGCAGGAGCGGCCGGCCGAAGCCCTTGTCGATCTTGGAACGCAGGCGGCTGATGTGCGTCTCGACGATGTTGGTCTTGGGATCGAAATGGAAGTCCCAGACCTTCTCCAGCAGCATGGTGCGCGTCACCACCTCGCCGGCATGGCGCAGCAGGTACTCCAGGATCTTGAACTCCTGGGCGAGAAGCTCGATGCGCTTGCCGGCGCGGGTCACGGTGCGCGCCAGGAGATCCATCTCGAGATCGCCGACCGACAATGACGTCGTCGCCACGATCGGCGGCCGCCGCGCCAGCGCACCGACGCGCGCCAGCAGCTCGGCGAAGGCGAAAGGCTTCACGAGATAATCGTCGCCGCCGGCATCGAAGCCCGCCACGCGATCGTCGATGCCGCCCATGGTGGTGAGGAACAGCACCGGCGTGCGCACATTGGAGGTGCGCGCCGCCTTCACCAGCGACAGGCCGTCCATGCTGGGCAGCATGCGGTCGACGACCATGACGTCGTACTTCTCGCCGGTCGCGAGATAGAGCCCGTCGCGGCCGTTGTCGGCCTGGTCGACGACATGGCCGTGCTCGCGCAGGCCCTTGGCGATGTAGTCGGAGGTCTGCTTGTCGTCTTCGACGAGGAGGATTTTCACGGTTGGCTCGGCCTGCTGTGGGCTGACTGTAGCAGCGGTAACGCTGTCATCCCGAGCGTAGCGAGGGACCTTTGGGGCACACGCTGCAGGAAAGGTCCCTCGCTACGCTCGGGATGACAGTGGTCTGGTGGCAGCATCTGCCTGCAATTCCCCGCAATTACAACGTTCCCCAACTATACAAACATTCAATTTAGCAGCCATCCGGTCGCCATGGGGGGGCGCCCATATTCCTCCTGCCAAAGCCCGGACCCTCAAGGAGGTAGCTTTCAAATGACCAAGACCAAGTCCCGCATTCTCACCGCCCTGGCGCTGACGACGGCGCTCACGGCGCCGGTGCTGATTGCCCCGATGTTCACGGCGCCGTCGGCCGTGGCTGCCGCCCCGACGACCGTGTCGGGCGTGCAGGACTTCTCCGATCTCGCCGCCAAGGTGACCCCGGCCGTGGTGAACGTCGCCGTGACCATGAAGGGCGGCGCCACCGACGACAGCGACGAGATGCGCATGTCGGACAAGGACAAGGCCGACCAGCAGAAGCAGATGGACGAGTTCATGCAGCGCTTCGCCGAGCGCTTCGGCATGCCGATGCAGCCTGGCCAGCCGGGCAAGCCCGGCGCCAAGCCGCAGCGTCCGGCCCAGAAGGGCCAGGCCGTCGGCACCGGTTTCATCATCGACGAGAAGGGCTGGATCGTCACCAACCATCACGTCGTCGGCAAGGCCGACGAGATCGTGGTCAGCCTGGCGGACGGCCGCAAGCTGCCGGCCAAGCTGATGGGCGGCGACGAGAAGACCGACATCGCCCTGCTCAAGGTCGAGAGCGACAAGCCGCTGCCCTACGTCTCGTTCGGCGACACCGGCAAGGTGCGCGTCGGCCAGGCGGTGATGGCGGTCGGCAACCCGTTCGGCCTGGGCGGCACCGTGACGACCGGCATCGTGTCGGCGCGCGGCCGCGACATCCAGTCCGGTCCGTTCGACGACTACATCCAGACCGATGCCGCCATCAACCGCGGCAACTCGGGCGGCCCGCTGTTCGACATGGAAGGCAAGGTGATCGGCATCAACACCGCCATCTTCTCGCCGTCCGGCGGCAGCGTTGGCCTCGGCTTCGCCATCCCGGCGAACCTGGCCCAGCCGGTGGTCGAGCAGCTCAAGGTCAACGGTCGGGTCGAGCGCGGTCTGCTCGGCGTGCAGATCCAGCCGCTGAACGAGGAGCTGGCCAAGAGCATGTCGCTCGACAGCGAGAAGGGCGCCCTGGTGGCGCAGGTCTCTCCGGATAGTGCGGCGATGGCGGCGGGCATCCTGTCGGGTGACGTGATCAAGAGCGTCGACGGCAAGAACGTCGACACGATCAAGGACCTGACCCGGATGATCTCGAGCATGAAGCCCGGCACGTCGGTCAAGCTCGGCGTGTGGCGCGACGGCAAGGACATGACCGTCTCGGCCAAGATCGGCGGCGACCAGAAGGAAGAGGCGAAGGCCGTCAAGGCCAGCGCCGACAAGTCCGACGGCAAGCAGGCCGACAAGAAGGCCGAGCCGATGTCCTACGGCGTGTCGCTGGCGCCGATCTCCAAGGAGGCGCGCCAGGGCCTCAAGCTGGACGACTCGGTCAAGGGCGCGCTGATCGCCTCGATCGAGGCGGGCAGCCCGGCCGACGACATCGGCCTCAAGCAGGGCGACATCCTGCAGCAGGTCGGCCGCGACGCGGTCGACAGCCCGCAGATGGCTGCCGAGAAGCTCAAGGAAGCGAAGAAGGCCGGTAAGCCGGTCCTGATGAAAGTGTATCGGGAGGGGATGACCAGGTTCGTCGCTATCTCTCCCCGGGCGGCGTAGCTGATCCTCTCGAGAAAGCCGGCGGTGGCCCCACCATCGCCGGCTTTTTTCTACCGTCAGTTTTCTTCTTAGCAGCAATCTTCAGGAGGGGGGCGCATCCGACCTGCGGTTAACGCGGCGGATGCCTCGCGGAGGGGGACGGGGTCCGCGGCTCACGCGTACGTGGGGCCGCGGGCCTCTTCTTGTTTTCAGAGTGTGTTGATGACGAAGGAATTGTCATCCCGAGCGTAGCGAGGGACCTTTCCTGGTGCTCTAAAGGTCCCTCGCTTCGCTCGGGATGACAGAGAGTGTGGATGACATGCTCGGCTACAGCGCCGGCATCACTTCCTTGGCCAACAGCTCGATCGAGCGCGCCGATTCCTCGTACGACAGGTCGCCGAACGCCAGCCGGCACAGGCAGTAGTTGATGCCGGCGATCTCGTTGTCCTTCTTCAATCGGTCGCGTACCGTCGACGCTGAGCCGGCGATGATGTAGCCGCCCTCCAGTGCCGGCTCGAACTCGGCCGGGATCATCTGGCGCGGCAGGCCGACGCCATGGGCACGCCACAGATGGATCAGCGCGTCGTACCACAGGGCGAAGGCGCGCTTGGCGGCGCTCTGCGCCTCGCGGTCGGTGTCGCCGACCACGACATGGCGGCTGAGCCCGATCAGCGGCAGGTCCTTCTCGTCGCGGCCGAGCGCCTTCCAGGCCGCACGATAGCGGGCAGAGAACTGGCCGACGCCGTCGGCGCGCATGCCGACCACGGTGTTGCAGGCCTGCTTGGCCAGCCGATCGGCGCTCTCCAGGGAGTTGGCGCCGTACCACAAGGGCGGATGCGGCCGTTGCACCGGCTGCATCTCCATCGGCACGTCCTTGAAGGTGAAGTACTTGCCCTCGTGGCTCAGCCGTTTCTCGGTGAGGCCCTTCATGATCACCTGCATGGCCTCGGCAAAGCGCTCTGGCCCGGTCGCAGGATCGACGCCGTAATAGCCGACCTCGTACGGCGAGATGCCGCGGCCGATGCCGAGCTCCAGCCGCCCGCCGCTCATCTGGTCGAGCATGCAGATCTCGTCGATCAGGCGCAGCGGATGATAGAGGTTGACGGTGTAGACCAGCGGCCCGAAGCGCAGCCGCTTGGTGCGCTGGGCCACGGCGGCCAGGAACACGCTGGGCGACGGCGCCATGCCGAGTGGCGTCGCGTGATGCTCGGCCAGGTGATAGGCATGAAAACCCGCGCGCTCGTAGAGCTCGATCAGCTTCAGCCGCTGGTCGAACTGCCGGCCGAGATCAGCGCCGGCACGATCCATGTGATCGAAGACACCGAACTTCATGCGTTTCCCCGTTTTGCGGGATGCTACAAGGTCTGAATGAAGAAGTATCTCTGTCTTGGCTGCGGCTTCTCCTATGACGAGGCGCTGGGCCTGCCTGAGCATGGTATCGCCCCGGGCACGCGTTGGGCCGACATTCCCGACGACTGGGTGTGCCCGGACTGCGGAACGCCGAAATCGGGCTTCGATATGGTCGAAATCCCCTACTGGTCTGAGGCGACGTCATGAGCGTCCGCTTCGTTCTGCGCGCCGGCGAGCGCGGTTACTCATACCTGCCGTCCGTGGGCCCCAATGCCAGCTACGTCGCCGGCCATCCCGACGGTGTGATCACGCGCCATTCGAGTTTCAACTTCCATGAGTACCAGTCCGGAATTCCGGGGCTCGGCGTCATGAAGGTGTTCGGCGACGAGACATTCACGCCGGGTGGCACCGGCTACAACATGCACCCGCATCACAACTTCATCATCATGGCCTTCGTGGTGGGCGGCGCGCTCACCCACATCAACACGATTGGCAAGGTCGACGAGCTGCGCGAGGACGACTACTACGTGTTCTCCGCCGGCGCAGGCGGCAAGCACAGCGAACTCAATATCGGCGAGCAGGATCTTCACGTCGTTTATGTCTGGGTGGTGCCCGGGCAGCTCCTCGCGCCGCCGTCCTACCGACGCAACCGTTTCGATCGCGCGGCCGGCGCCAACCGCATCACCTGCCTGGTCGGCGACGAACAGGGCGCGCTGCCGATCGGCCAGACCTTCAAGGTCTCGCGGCTGCTGAGCGACGCTGACTGCACGCACGTCTATCGGCCGGCCAAGCAAAACGGCGTTTACGCCTTCGCCCTGGAAGGCGACGTCGAGATCGCCGATGCCATCCTGACGCGCCGCGACAGTCTCGCTCTCGAGGGTGAGGACAAGGTCGAGATCAAGGTCCGGACCGACGGCACCGACATGCTGCTGGTGGAAACGAAGCTCTGACGTGCGCGTTCACAGACGCCGCATGGCGATCCGCGCGAAGAGGTGCCATTTGGAATTTCCCACGAAGACCCGCAGGTAGATCTGCTCGGGCGTCGATCCCGATTGATGCTCCAGCACGAGCTGCGCCGGCTTTTCGGTTTCGTAGAAGGTTTCGAACAGGCTGGGCACGAGGTTGGCCGTGCCCGGGCTGCCGATGCAGACGATGCTGGGATCGCTGTTGGGCAGCTCGCGCATGTTTGCCGGATCGACGAAGGCATCGGGATCGAAGCGACGAAGCCGACAGTATCCCGCCGATGCCGGTGAGCGCGGCACGATCGTCTCCGGCGGGTCGTCCTTGGTGAAATAGGCGACCGCGGAAAGGCCGGAAACATGATAGGCGCCCGGTGCCAACGTCACGATTCCCGTCGTGAAATCGCACTGGATAGCGCTGCCCTTGCAGACGTCCGTGTCGGTGAAGACGCGCCGGTTCCAGCCGGGCTTGGCCGGCTTGGAGTCGGGCGAGAGTTCGGTGAAGACGGCGTAGTCGGCCGGTGAGGACATCGCTAGAGCGCCCGCTTCTTGCTGGAGATGACGCCGCTTGCGATGCCATGCCATTCGATGGTGCCGCTCAGCCGCGAGTGCTCGATCTTGGGGCAGCGGTTCATCACCACCTTGAGCCCGGCTTTCTCGGCGCGTTCGGCAGCCCCGTCGTTGCGCACTCCGAGCTGCATCCACACCACCTTGGCGCCGTGCTTGATGGCCTCGTCGGTGATCGGGCCGGCCGCCTCGGAATTGCGGAAGATGTCGACCATGTCGGCCTTCAGCGGCAGCTCGTCGAGCGAACCGTAGACCTTCTGGCCCATGATCTCCTGGCCGGCGGCGGCGGGATTGACCGGCAGGACCTTGTAACCGCGATCCAGCAGATACTTCATGGCGAAATAGCTCGGACGATTCCAGTTGGCCGAGGCGCCGACCATGGCGATGGTCTTGGTATCGCGCAGGATCCGACGCAGGTAGGCGTCGTCGTAGCGGTCGTGATTCACGGCGGACATGAGGGGATTATACATGGCGCAGCCGATGCTGTTCGAACCGATTTCCATCCGCGACGTGACCTTGAAGAACCGCGTCGTCGTGGCGCCCATGCACCAGTATTCGGCCGTCAAGGGCTTCGCCACCGACTGGCACCTGATGAATGCCGGCCGCTATGCCGCGGGCGGGGCGGGCCTGGTGATCATGGAATCGACCAAGGTCGAGCGCCGCGGCTGCGGCACCGTGGGCGATCTCGGCATCTGGGATGACGCCTTCATCCCTGGTCTGAAGCGCTGCGTCGAATTCATCCGCCAGCACAATTCGGTGCCCGGCATCCAGCTCGGCCATTCCGGCCGCAAGGCGCGGCGCTTCCGGCCGTGGGAGGGCGGGGCGCCGCTCACGCCTCAGCCCGAGATCGATGACTGGGAGCAGTGGGAGCTGGTGTCGTCGAGCGCCAAGAATGCGCCAGAGACCGATCCAACGCCGCGTGCGCTCACGCGGGACGAGATTCCGCAAGTGATCGAACGCTGGGGCCAGGCGGCACGGCGCGCCCACGAGGCGGGTTTCGACGTGCTCGATGTCCACGCCGCTCACGGCTACCTGATCCACCAGTTCCTCTCGCCGTTCTCCAACCTGCGCAACGACGACTATGGCGGCAGCGAGCTCAACCGCATGCGCTTCTGCATCGAGGTCGTCGAATGCGTGCGCACCTACTGGCCGGCCAGCAAGCCTCTGTTCGTGCGTTTTTCGGTCGAGGACGACGCCGGCTGGGGCCCCGACCAGAGCGTGGCGCTGGCCAAGATCCTGAAGCCAAAGGGCGTCGACGTGATCGACTGCAGCTCGGGCGGCATGCGCGGCTCGCCGGTGGTGAGCGCGGGCCCGGTGACCTACGGCTATCAGGTGCCCTATGCCGAGCGGCTCAGGAAGGACGCCGACATCATGAGCATGGCGGTCGGCCTGATCGTGCACGCCGACCAGGCCGAGCAGATCCTGCGCGAGGGTAGGGCCGACCTGATCGCGCTCGCCCGCGAGCTTTTATACAACCCCAACTGGCCGATGGACGCGGCGCAGAAGCTGGGCGTCGACCGCCAGTTCGGCTCGGTGCCGCCGGCGCAGGCCTACTGGCTCGCCAAGCGCGCGCAGTCGGTGAAAAGCGTCGTGCCGTCGACTTTCATGAAGGGCATGAACGTCGAATGACCTGATGTTGTCATCGGCAATGCAGGCAATGCTTGTCGCCGCGGAAAGGGGCAGCGTTTAGCATCGCGCGCGTGACCGACGAGTAGAGCTCCATGCCGACGATAGCCAATTCGACATTCCTCGACCTGACGAGCTACGGCACGACGACAGCGACAACAGTCGAGGCGGCCTATTCCGTTTCAGGAAGGCCGGCCTCCCAGGACATCAACGTCGCCTTCATCCTGCCGCGCGCCAATGATCCCTCGGCGCTGTTCACCAGCGATTGGGCGACCAGGCAGACGACGCTGCAGCAGCTCAAGGACAACGGCACGCTGTGGTCGACCTTTGGCGCCACGGCCAGCGACTACAACACCGCCCGATCGATCCTGGCAGGCTACGGCACGATCATCGGCAGCCCGACCGGTGCGACCGATGGCTACGTCACCTCGCAGGAATCACGCACCATCTGGGTGACGCTGACGCCCGACGCATTCGCGTCGCTGTTCGGCACCAGCGCCTACCAGGCCGGCGACCTCTACTACTGGAACGGCAATCTGTCGGTGCCCAATGGCCTCAACGTCGCAGGCCTGTGGTTCGACACCGCACCGTGGTTCGGTACGCCGCCGGCCGCCTCGGACCTCTCCGGCGGCGCCCGGGCCGTCGTCCATGAGGGGCCGCAGAGCATCGGCAACTACCTGGCGACGACCTTCCAGAGGTCGGACTACTTCCCCGGCGCCATTGCTAGGGACTTCTACAACTTTCCGCTGGCGGGCAAGGATGTTCCGACAACCACGGTCGGCCTGATCGAGCCGGGCATCGGCGATGCCATGCCGAGCGCCAGCCCGACCTTCCTGCAGGGCCTGAACGCCTACCGGCACGCCGCCGGTGTCGCGACGCCTGGCGAGTACTATGTCGTGGGCAACGTCGCCGGCCAGAGCTACGTCATCGGCGACAACGGCGAGCGATCGCTCGATGTCGGCGTCATCGCCTCGGCCGCGCCCGGCAGCAAAATCGGGCTCTATCCCGGCTCCGGCTTCAACGGGTCGTCGCACGCCAACGTGTTCACCTCCTACCAGACGGCGTTCTGGGACACGATGAACAACCCGACTGTCCTGTCGTCGTCCTTCTCGATCTTCCCGCAGACCAATCCGTCGTCGGTCTTCCACAACGCCATCAAGGAGCTGTTCATCGACGGTGCGCTGCGCGGCGTGACGATGGTGCAGGCCAACAACGACTTCGGTTCGAGCTGGGATGTCGCCACCGGCCTTGCCAACCAGATCATCAATTCGAGCTCGCCCTTCATGCTGCTGGTCGGCGGCACGTCGCTCACGACCATCGCCGCGGCGCCTTTCGATCCGACGATCGCCAGCGACCCGTCGGGGGCGGCGTCACTCTACGGGCTTGCGATGTCGGGTGACGTGGCGTCGCTCTGGCGTCTGGTGGAAGGTGGCCTGACCACGCTGCCGAGTGCCGCGAGCGGGACGGAGGCGAGCCAGAACACCTTCCTGGAAGCGGTGTGGAACTCCTGGGTGATCACCAACGGCCAGCGCACGCCGAAGCTCGGCGCCAGCGACGGCGGCGTCGACACCACCCAGCCGACACCCTGGTACCAGGCCGCCTTCGGCCTGGCACCGACCAGCACCAACCCGGGCCATGCCACCGGGCGCGGCGCACCCGACGTCTCGGCCGATTCCGGCGGCAACATGTTTTATACCACGCCCGATGGCGACTTTTCCAAGATCGGGGGCGACGACGGGACCAGCGCGGCCACGCCGCTCTGGGCTTCGCTGATGGCCCAGGTCGACACGATCTTCGCCGACCAAGGCCTGCCGCATCTGGGCTTCGCCAACGATCTCCTCTACATCGCGAGCGCCATCGCCCCGGGGTCGTTCAACGACATCACCTTCGGCAACAACGTCACGTCTTACATCGACGGCGCGTTCGCCGGCGGAGCGACCGTCATTGATGCCGACGGCAATCCCATCACGCTCACTGGCTATGGCTATTTCGCGGGCCCCGGTTACGACCTGACGACGGGTTTGGGCTCGCCCAACGGCGTGCTGCTGTCACGCGCGATGACGGCGATCGGCCATTCGCAGATGTCGTACGGCTCGAGCCCGGACATGCTCGATGCCGCTGGCGCCGGATGGACGAGCGGCGCCGACCAGAGCCTGATGTTCCAGACCATGTCAGCCTCGGCGGCGACGGTGGGCGTCGACATCGGCACGGCGGCGCTCGGCTTCTCGAGCCTGGCGTCGGGCACCTACGCCTGGACCAATCGCCTTGCGCAGCAGGTGCTGCAGTCCGACTTCGATCCTCACCTGGTGCGCCTGTTCGACAAGCAGGGGCAGGGCTGGGTCGGCCAGTCCGTCGTCGAGGCGGGCGAACAGCTGTCGGTCTCGATCAACGCCCAGTCGACCGTGGCGCTCCAGGCGTCGCTGACCAGCCCGTTCGATTTTGCCGACTTCACCTCGGCCGGCGGCGCGGTGCGTGTGGCGCGCCCGGTGGCCGTCGCCGAGACGGCCGGTGCGGCCGACGACACGGTCGCGATCGTGCGCGTACGCCAGAACGGCGAGGACAGCCTGTCCCTCACCTTCTATCGCGTCGACGATCTTGCCGGCACCATCGACGGCCTAAGCGCCGGCCATGCGGGCTACGCCGCGGCGGCGCAAGCCCGCGCCTATCAGCTCACCAGCGGCGGCACTGCGCTCAGCGGTCCGGGCTACGGCAATTTCGGTCAGTCCGGTCTGACGAACGTCGATGCCGGCGATTTCATCGCCATGAAGCTCATGGACAACACCACTGGCGCCCACTACTGGGCCTTCGCCCATGCCAACGAGATCGTGGCCGGCCAGAATATCGGCCATCTGTGGAACTACGGGCTGAACACCTGGGGCTGGGAAGACACGTTCGGCGGCGGCGATCGCGACTTCAACGACCTGATCGTCCAGCTCGATTTCACCAGCGCCTCGGGGCACGGCTGGCTGGCCTGACTTTCAGGCTCTTCCGGACCGCCGGCTTCCAGCCGGCTCATGCTCTTCGGAGCGCGGACGGCGTCAACCCATCTTCGTTACTTGGCGCTCGGCGTGCTTCCTGAGGAGGTGGGCGCCCCACATCAGCGCGGCGGTCAGCACGATGGTGAGCGTCGAGACCGCGGCGATGGTGGGATCGATGGCGAAGCGCAGGTCGTCCCACATGCGCCGCGGCAGGGTGACGGCGCCCGAGCCCGAGATGAAGAGGGCGACGATCAGCTCGTCGAAGGAGTGGATGAAGGCGAACAGAGCGCCCACGAGCACGCCCGGCCGGATCAGCGGCAGCGTCACCTGGAAGAAGGTGGCGCGCGGCGTGGCGCCGAGGCTGAGCGCGGCGTGGCCCAGCCGCGGGTCGATGCCGGCGAGGCTCGCGCTGACGCTGGTCACGACGAACGGCACGGAGAGGCAGGTATGGGCCAGGATGAGGCCGACCGGCGAGCCGACCAGGCCGTAACGAGAGAAGGCGTAGTAGATGCCGATCGCCACGACGATGCCCGGCACGATCAGCGGCGAAAGCACCAGACCTGCCACGACGATGCGCAGCGCGTTGGGCAGGCGGGAGATGCCCAGCGCGGCCAGCGTGCCCAGCACCGTCGACAGCACGACGACGACGGCCGCGACCCAGATGCTGAGCCAGGTCGGCCGCAGCCAGTCGGCGCTGCTGAAATAGGCCTCGTACCATTTCAGGCCGAAGGCCGGTGGCGGGAAGGTGAGGTAGGTCGCCGACGAGAACGACACCACCATCACCACCACGATCGGCAGGACGAGGAACAGCAGGATCAGGCCGACGACCGTCGCCGGCAGGACGCGGGCGGCCATCATCGTACGTTCATCCGGAAAGCGTTGCTGACGCCGGGCAGGCGATAGCAGATGCCGATCAGCGCCAGCGACGTCGCCAGCAGGACCGCCGACAGGGTCGCGGCATAGGCCCAGTTGAGATGGTCGACCTGCTGGGCGATCAGCATCGAGAGCGTGATCTCGCGCGGGCCGCCGACCATGGCCGGGGTGATGTAGAAGCCCAGCGCCAGCACGAAGACCAGCAGCACGCCAGCCGCGACGCCTGGCATCGAGAGCGGCAGCGTGACCTGCATGAAAGTCCGCCACGGCGGCGCGCCCAGGCCCGACGAGGCGCGCAGCAGCGAGGGATCGATCTGGCGCAGCGCATTGGCGATCGGCAGGATCATGTAGGGCAGCAGGATGTGGGTCATCGCGATCTGCGTGGCGAGCGGTGTGTTGAGGATGCGCAGCGGCCGCTCGAGCAGGCCGGCCGCGGTCAGGGCCTCATTGATCAGCCCGTGCCGGCCCATCAGCACCATCCAGGCATAGCTGCGCACGAGGACGCTGGTCCAGAAGGGCAGCAGGATCAAGATCAGGATGATCGGCGCCCAGCGCGGCGCGCGCACCAGGGCAAGCGCCACCGGGTAGGCGAGGAAGAGCGTTGCCAGGGTGACGATCAGCGAGGTGTAGAAGGTGTTGGTGAAC
>DATGZZ010000872.1:0-2766 GCA_035296945.1 Reyranella sp. | reverse complement strand
CCTCCCCTTCGCGGAGCCCGCGAAGGGGAGGCAAGGATCTAGCGGCGCTAGACTCCATGTACATCACTCGTCTCGTCGCGGTCGTCGAACGGATGGCCCATCAGCGACGCCGCCCGCTTGATGATCTCAGCCACGATCTGCAGGGTGAAGATCGCAAAGCCGGCAAACAGGATCAGCTTGAACGGCCAGACGATCGGGTTGAAGCCGCCCGAGCCGGAGCGTTCGCCCGTCTGGTAGGCCGTCACGAAATGATCGTACAGGCCGAGCGTGACCCAGCCGACCGTCGGCAGGATGATCAGGGTGAGACCGATCAGGTCGAAGTAGCGGATGCGCGGCCGGGTACGCCGGTCGTACAGCAGATCGACGCGGACATGGCTGTCGGTCGACATGGCATAGGCGATCGACAGGACGAACGAGGCGCCCATCAGCCAGGTATTGAGATCGTTGCCCCACGCCGTCGGGGCGTTGAAGACGTAGCGCAGCACGACGTCGTAGAGCATCAGGACGACCAGGACAATCACGAGCGCAGCCGCGATCGCCCCGAAAAGACGGCTGACGCCGTCGACCGCACGAACCAGTCCGCGCATCAGCCCGGACCGCTAGCGGAACTCCGACCGATACTCCGCCGATGGCTTCCAGCGCTCCATGAAAGCGCGCTGGCTCTCGACGACCTTCTTGAACCAGCCACCGTCGGCGGCGATGTACTTGTCCTCCCACTCGCGCGTCGCCTTGGCCACGCCGTCGATATAGCCCTGGTCGACGCGGATGAACTCGACGCCCTCGGCCTTCAGCTTGTTGAGCGCGTCGGCGTCCATGACGTTGATGTTCATCCACGATTCGATGGTGGAGAGCTTGGCCGCCGCCTCGATCTGCTTCTTGGTGGTGGCGTCGAAGCCGTCCCACAGCGCCTTGTCGAAGATGCATTCGAGGACGGCGCCCGGCTGGTGGACGCCGGGCAGGATGATGTACTTGGCCACCTTGTGGAAGCCGAGCCCGATGTTGATGCCGGGCGTTGCCCATTCGATGGCGTCGACGACGCCGCGCTCGAGCGCCGGATAGACTTCGCCGCCCGGCAGGATGACCGTCGACGCGCCGAGGTTGTTGGCGATCTCGGCCCAGGCGCCCGACGTCCTGAGCTTGAGGCCTTTCAGGTCCTCGAGCGTGCGGATGGGCTTGCGCGAATGCATGTGGATCTCGTCGGAGTGCGAGCCGCAGGGCAGCGCCACGACGTTGAACTTCTCCATGCGCCACTGCCGCCACAGCTCGATGCCGCCGCCGACATAGATCCAGTGCAGCAACGCCTCGGCCGGTGGGGAGCCGACATAGCCGCCGAAGACCGCTGCGGTCTTGTCGAGACCCCAGTCGTAGCCGGGCCAGGAATGGCCGGCCTGCGCCACCTTCTTCTGCACCGATTCGGTGATCTTGAGCGGGCTGCCGATCGTGCCGGCCGGGAAGATCTGGAACTTGACCTTGCCGCCGGTGATCGAATCGACCTGCTTGGAGAAGCCCTGGGCGAACTGTTCGAGATGCACGCCGCCGGGCCACGACGTCGCGGTGCGGATGTTCTGCTGGGCCGCGGCGGAGCCGGCGGCAAGAGCCAGCGCCGCCGCTGCGACGGCAGCGGTGGCAAATTTGGACGTTGTCATGGGACCTCCCTCGATCGTTTTTTCCTGCGATACGCGGAACGCTACCAGACGCCGGAAACGAGAGTGCAGCCTGCATGCACCCATGACAAGGAGGAAGACGGATTCACGCCGCCGTCACCTTCCAGCAATCCGCCGTGTGCCCCTCGCCCACGCGTACGCTGCCGGGATAGGCGTCGAGGCAGCGCTGCTCGACGAGGGCGCAGCGCGAGGCGAAGCGGCAGCCGACCGGCAGGTCCATCAGCGACGGCGGCTGGCCCTCGATCGTGGTGAGCCGTCCGGCCGGCCCGGTCATCTTGGGAACGGAGGCGATCAGGGCCCGCGTATAGGGGTGCTGCGGCGCCTCGAAGATCTGCTTCACCGGGCCGCATTCGACGATGCGGCCGGCATACATCACCGCCACACGGTCGCACATGCGGCCGACCACGCCGAAATCGTGGGTGATGAACAGGATTGCCATGCCGTTCTCGGCCTGCAGCCGCTTGAGCAACTTCAGGTACTGGAGCTGGATGGTGACGTCGAGCGCCGTGGTGGGCTCGTCAGCGATCAGCACCTCGGGCTCGCCACTGATGGCGATGGCGCCGACCACGCGTTGCTTCATGCCGCCGCTCATCTGGTGGGGATACTGGCCGATGCGCTGCTCAGGCGCGGCGATCTCGACCCGGCGCAGGGCCGCCACCGCCTCCTTCATGATCTCGGAGAGCGAAGCGCCCTTGCGGCGGCGCTCGATTGCCTCGCGCAGCTGGTCGCCGATCGAGAACACCGGATTGAGCGAGGTCTGCGGGTCCTGCAGCACCATGGAGATACGCCGGCCGCGAATCTCGCGCATCTCGGCCGGCGTGCGCTCGAGGATGTTCTCGCCGCCCAGCAGCACCTCGCCCTTGATCGTGCGCGCGCCGCCCTTGGGCAGCAGGCGCATCAGCGACAGCGCGGTCAGGCTCTTGCCGCAGCCCGATTCGCCCACCAGGCCCAGCACCTCGCCGCGCCTGAGCGAAAAACTCACGCCGTCGACCGCCTTCACCACGCCGCGGCGCAGGAAGAAGTGGGTGTGCAGGTCGCGGACTTCGAGGACGGTATCGCCGGGGGGAGTATCGCTCATAGCTGGCGCAGCCGGGGATCGAGG
>DATGZZ010000871.1:0-5151 GCA_035296945.1 Reyranella sp. | reverse complement strand
GATCGTCGACCGGCTGTTGTCGCAGGAGGAGACAACCTTCCAGGGGCGCTTCTACAAGGTCGATGGGGCGGCGCTGCGCCCACGTCCCGTCCAGTTGCCGCGTCCGCCCATCGTGATCGCCGCGATGGGACCGGTCATGCTGGGTCACGCCGCGCGCCACGCCGATGTCTGGAACAGCATCAGCTTCGCCAAGACCTTCGAGGCCCAGCTCGCCGAGACGCGCGAGCGCGTGGCGGCGATCGACGCCCGTTGCGCCAGGATCGGGCGCGACCCGGCCACGCTGCGGCGCTCCTATCTCATGTTCGACCCGACCGCCCGTTCGAGCGGCGGCAAGGTCAAGTATTACGAGTCCGAGGAAACCTGCCGGCAGATGGTCGAGCAGGTGATCGTGCTCGGCATCTCGGAGGTCGCCTTCTACTACCCCATGCTGGAGGAGCAGCAGCCGATGTTCGAGCGGATTGCGCGCAATGTGCTGCCCGCGCTGAAGGCGGCCCACCGATGAGGACAACTCAAGTTCCTCTCCCCCGCTAGGGGGAGAGGCTAGGTGAGGGGGGAATCGATGTGCGTAGCCCCCTCACCCAACCTCTCCCCCTAGCGGGGGAGAGGAGCGTGAACCGATGTGAGTCCATCGAGCTTCAGCGTCCGCAGTATTTCCCGGAATCGCGGATCGTTGTGCAGCGGACGGAAATACGGGTTCTGCGCCGTGAAGCACAGGTAGGTGGTGCGGGCCTTCACGCAGTGCTCGAGGGCATCGAGCGCGCGTGACGGCTCTCCGACGGCCATCCATTGCTGGGCCGCGCCCTCCCAGCGATTGGTGCGCTCGAGCAGGCCGATCCACACCTCCATCGCCGCGCGCCAGCCCTGGCTGCGGGCGAGCCCTTCCACGTGCTCGGCGAGACCTTCGGCGATGGCCAATCCGCGCATCGTGGTCAGGCGCTCGGCCATCGCCTCGTCATGGCGGCCGAGCTGCTCGAGGATCAGCATGCGCCCGTAGTGCGCCCGCGGAGACCCGGGCAGGACCTTCAAGCTGTCGTCCACCGCCGCAAGCGCTCGCTCGCCGTGGCCCGACATCCAGTAGGCGATCGCAAGATGCTGCTGCGTCTCGACACTGCGCGGATCGAGGCGACGCGCCTGCTCCATGGCCTCGATCGCTTCGTCGTGGCGGCCCATCGCGCACAGAAACTGGCCAAACGTGCCAAGCGCCTCGACCGAACTTGCATTGAGGGCGACGGCATGCGCGAGATCGGCCTCGGCGCCGTCCCAATCCCAGTCGTACTCCATCTTCACGCGGCCTAGCGCCGCCCATGCTTCGGCCAGCCCTTCGTCGAGGGCGATTGCGCGCTGGGCATGCCGGCGCGCCATCGGCATCGCCTCGTCGACCTGCAACGGCCGCAGCATGGCGGTCGACGCCATCAGCAGGTAGGTCGACGCCAGGCCGGCATGGGCCATGGCGTAGTCGGGATCGAGCGCCAACGCCTGTTCAAACAGCGTCAACGCCTTGATCAGCGGCAGCCGGGTAAACGGCTTGAGATGGGCGCGCGCCTCGAGCTGCAGGAAGTAGGCCTCCGCCGCGCGCGGGCGATAGCTGTGCAGCTCATGGTCGTTCGCCGCGGCGTCGGGCAGCGAGGTCGCGACCCGATGGGCGATGGCGTCCTGCAGCGCCGTACCATCGAATTGGGGCCGCTCGAAGCGTTCGCTCCATTCGGTACGGCCGCTCGCCACCTCGACGAGGCGGGCGGAAACGCGCAGGCCCTCGTCGCTGCGCTGCACGGTGCCTTCCAGGAGGTGCCCCACGCCGAGGAGGCGCGCGCCGGCCAGGTCGTTCGCCACATCGACCGGTGACACGGCAAGGCCAGGCACCGTGCCCAGCGCCGTGCTCACCGCGTCGGCGATACCGACCCCGAGATAACTGTCGGCCGCGGCCAGGTCGCTCGTCGCAAAGGGCCGCACGGCAAGGGTCGTGGCTTCGGCGATCGGCGCGGCTGCGTCGGCTGCCGACAGCAGCCGCACCGGCAGGGCCAGGCGATAGCCGGCCCGCGGCACGGTCTCGATGATCTCGGCCGGCGAGCCATTGGCCAGCGCCTTGCGCAGGGTCGACACATGGACGGTGAGCGTGCGGTCCTCGACCACGACGTCGGGCCACAGCTCGGCACGCAGCGTCTCATGGGAAACCAGGCGGCCACCGGCCTCAGCCAGGATCACCAGGATCCGCCAGGCCTTGCCCGGAACGGCCAGCCGGTGGCCGTCGCGCGTCAGGCGACGTTCACGGGGATCAAGGATGAAAGGACCGAACGCGTATACCGACATGCCCCAGCGGCTTCGCCCAATCTGAGTCTTTTCCTGGTGTCCGCATCCTAGCCGGCGGGTCGCCTGCCGTCTGCAGGCCAACGCCCTGTAACTGCAGCTTTTTTGCCCGCCGAGCGACCTCCGGCAACGCTCGTTGCACAGCGGCCTTTACCAAATCTTGATCTTTTCTTGATACCCCAAAGCACGCCTCACGCACGAACATGCTGCATCCTGCTGGGGAGTTCGCGGGAGGTCGTGCGGGCTGCGGGGCAAGGCATGGCAATTGGGGTGACGTTTGGGGAGAGGTTGTCCGGCCGCCATCGCTTTGGGGGCGGTGGCGGCTGGCGGCTGGCGCGGTTGGGGGCAGCCTGCTTGATGGCGTTCCTGGCCGTGGCCAGTGGCGCGCTCGCCCAGCAGACGCCGGATACAGCCGCCAATCCCAAGCCGCCCGAGAAGGTCGTCTCCGTCAGCGGCAATCCGGCGGCAACGGACATCGGGATCACCGGCACCGGTTGGCTCGGCCGCACGCTCGGACTGAAGGACGAGTGGGGCGTCAAGCTCGGCGGCATGTGGCTCGCCGACACCAACGTCCTGGTCGCGGGCGGCGCCCAGCCCGGCGGCTGGACCAACAACCAGGCCCTGGTCCTCGGCCTCAATGTCCAAGCCGAGAAGCTCGTTGGCTGGCGCGGCGCGTCGTTCGGCGTCCAGTTCCTGCAGTTCAACGGCGGCGAGACCAACGAGCAGGCGGGCAGCATCGCGGGCTACAACAGCATCGTCAGCCTGCCGCCGCTCAACCGCACCGAGCTCCTCGAGGCCTGGTACCGGCAGGAGATGGTGCCGGACGTGCTGTCGATGCGGATCGGCCGAAGCATGCCGTCCTACGATTTCGGCAACGTCTCGCGGCCCATCGCGCTCGCCGATCCCGACCAGAACATTCCGGCCGTGACCGCCCTGCTCTTTTCCCCGGTCTTCGTGAACCCCTCGATGATCGGCGCGATGATGGGCTTCTACAACCCGGGCAACGGCGTGACGGTCAATTTCACGCCGACCAAATCCTTCTACGTCAATCTCGGCGTCTACGACGGCAATCGCGCGCGCGGCGTCCAGACCGGCATCAATCCGCCGATGTTCAACGGCTACTGGTTCAATATCGGCGAGGTCGGCGTCAACTGGCTGCTCGGCGAGGGCAACCATCCCGGCCAGTTCGCCGTCGGCCTGTGGCGGCAGACCGGCATCCTCTCGTTCGGCGGCGTCACCGAGGACGGCACCGGCGGCTTCTACCTGTTCGGTTCGCAGCGTGTGGCCTACGGCGTCAATCCGAGCGTCCACAACTCGTCGATCTCCGTCTTCTACCAGCTGGGCGCCAACGCCTCGCGGACCCTGCCGATGAGCCAGTACTACGGCGGCGGCATCACCGGCTTCGGCCTGATCGGCAGCCGTGCCTCCGATTCGATGGGCTTCGGCGTCGGCCTGTCGAAGATGAACCCCAACCTATTCCAGCGGCCGTACGAGCTGATGTTCCAGGCCTACTATCAGGCGCATCTCTTCGCGTCGGTCTTCCTGCAGCCGACCGTTTCCTACATACCGACGCCGGGCCTGTCGCCTACGCTGCCCGGCGCGCTGGCGACGACGCTACGACTCACCGTGCTCTTCTGATGCGTATCAATGACGTGGACGGCCCATCGCGGGCCTCGAATGGAGGACTGATGAAAAGACGACTTTTGACCGCCGCCGCGGGGATCCTCGTGGCCGGACTTGCCGCCGGGACGGCATCGGCGCAGGCGCCGGCCACCCTTCCCGAGTATCTCGCCAACATCTCGGGCAACACGGCGTCGAACCCGAGCGACGTCTCCACGCGCGATCTCCTGCAGCTCGATATCGGCATGTTCACGCTCTACGACAGGGCCTCGAACATCTACCGCCGCAACATCCTGGCCAAGCATCCCATCATCCTGGCGATGTTCAGCAACCAGGGCGGCAATCTGATGCTGTTCCGGCCCGGCCAGGCGCCGATCACCGCGCCGCAGGTGCCCAAGGTCTACCAGATCCTGAAGTCGGTCGGTCACAGCAGCATGGCGCTCAGCCAGGTCGTCATCCCGTCGGTCAACAACGCCAACGACAAGCGCTGGATCGCGCCGATGGCGGCCTATCGCACGCAGATGAAGACCGCGCTCGACGGGCTGGACGCCAGCAACGACATCCAGGCCGACTGGAAGCCTGCGGTGAAGGAGATCCTGGCCACCAACCTCGCTTACATGGACGACTGCCTGGCCAAGGGCGTGGTCACGCTCGAGCCCCTGCTCGCCTTCGCCAAGAAGCAGGCGCCCAACATCAAGCTGATCATCAACTGGGCGGCCTCGACCCAGGTCAAGCACTGGATGGGCGTGATGGACGAGTGGTCGGCGATGCTCGGCCCCGACATGGCCAAGACCTATGCCGCCTCGAACACGATCTACGTGGCGCGCCAGAACAACGTCTTGTTCTCGGTGCTCGCCCAGTATTTCGGCGCCGAGGCCATCAACGACCGGCTGATGCTGATCGAGACGATGGGCTTCACCACCACGGCCGAGGACATGCTGGTCGCGATGACCCGCATCATCGGCGACCGCTCGGTCGGCGAGCTGTTCTTCGGCAACTACAAGATCATGGACTTCGAGCTGATGGGCGGCGATGGCCGCAAGACCATCATCTCCGAGATGCAGCGCCGCGGTAAGCAGCCCACCCTGCCGCCCGCCGTGCCGTTCGGCTCCAAGCAGTGGCCGACCCTGATCACGCCGGGCCCCGGCCCGACCTCGCTCGACGACCTGAAGTAGGCATCAAGCGCCTGACGGGGGCGGGCGCTGTCGCCCGCCCCACCAAGAAACG
>DATGZZ010000870.1:0-5086 GCA_035296945.1 Reyranella sp. | reverse complement strand
GACGTCGGCTGCGGCGCGGGCGCGTCGAGTCTGGCTCTGGCCGCCCGCGTCGGCGCGGGGGGCCAAGTGCTGGGCGTGGACATATCCGAACCGCTGATCGGCCGAGCGCGCGCGCTTGCGCCACAGGATACGCCGGCCCTGTTCCGGGTGGCCGACGCCGGCAGCGCCGAGCTGCCCGAGGGCGCGTTCGACATCCTGTTCTCGCGTTTCGGGGTGATGTTCTTCGACGATCCGACAGGGGCGTTCGCCCATATGCGCCGCGCGCTCCAGCCGGGCGGGCGGGTCGCTTTCGTCTGCTGGCGCGGCGCGGCCGAGAACGATTGGGTGCGCCTGCCGATGGGCGCGATCAAGGGCATCGTCCCGCCGACCGCGCCGCCCGATCCCGAAGCGCCCGGCCCATTCTCGTTCGGGGACCGGGGGCGGGTGGCGCGCATCCTGACGGCGGCCGGCTTCACCGATATCGCTATCGCGCCCTTCAATGCTTCCGTCCCGTTCGGCGAGGGCGCGACGCGGGGCGCGGCGATCGACGACGCGGTGAAGATGACGCTCGAGGTCGGCCCGCTGTCGCGCGCGCTCGCTGATCAGCCCGACGACATCCGCGCCCGCGCCTCGGCCGCGGTTCGTGCCGCCTTCGCGGGCCGCCCCGGCGAGCGGTCGGTGATGATCGACGGCGCGGCGTGGATCGTCACGGCGCGCCATCCGGCAAGCTGAGAGGGATCAACAGGGGGAGAGGGCAGCCTGAAACGAAGAGCACGCGGTCCATCACACCACCGACAGGAAAGGCATGAGTTCCATGAACAAGACCAATCTCGGCGTCGCGCTGGTGACGGGAGCGTCCACCGGCATCGGGCAGGCCACGGCCCGTACCCTGCACAATGCTGGCTTTCGCGTATTCGGTACCAGCCGTCACGCCGCGGCCGAACGGGCCGACGGCGTAACCATGCTGTCCTGCGACGTGACGGATGACGCATCCGTGGCGAAGTTGATCGAACAGGTGCTGGCCACGGCCGGGCGTATTGACCTGCTTGTCAACAATGCCGGAATTGGCCTGCTTGGCGGCGCCGAAGAATCCTCGATTGCCCAGGCCCAGGCGCTGTTCGACGTGAACGTCTTCGGCGTTCTCCGTGTGACCAGCGCGGTGTTGCCGGCAATGCGGCGTCAGGGGAAGGGCAGGATCGTCAATCTGAGCTCGGTGCTGGGCCTGATTCCGGCGCCCTATTCCGCGCTCTACGCGTCGACCAAGCATGCCATCGAAGGCTATTCCGAATCGCTCGACCATGAACTGCGCCCGTTCGGAATTCGGGTCGTCTTGGTCGAACCCGCCTATACCCGGACGTCATTCGAAGAGAATCTCGCGAGGCCCGACCGATTGCTCGACGTCTACAACTCCGCGCGTACCGGCATGACTGGGATCCTGCGGAAGGCGATTGAAGCAGGCGATGCGCCCGAAGTCGTAGCCAAAACGATACTGGAAGCAGCGACCTCTTCCCTTCCGAGGAGGCGCTATGCGGCGGGAAAAATCGCGCGCCAGGTCAGTTTCCTGCGCCGTTTCGTCCCCGAATCCGCATTCGACAAGAGCCTGCGAAAGCAGAACGGGCTGCCGGCCTGACGTGCCCCCTTCAGCCATCGTGCTCGTTCGCTGGCTCTGATCGCTCAGAAGCGATTCGAGAATAGTCTTTTCGGCATCTGGATGAGCAGCTGCCGATGTAGGTTCAAATCGGGGGCAGGATTTGAACCTACGACCTTTCGATTCGGAGGCGGGGCGCCGCTGACCGCTGACATCAGTGCCTGCGGTCGGGATGGGAGGCACAAGCCTTGGTATGACGGCGACGTTGGCCCGCGATAGGGACCCCCTTCTGGAGCGCCAAAAGTCGCCGAAGCGAACCGCGGCCATCAGGGCGGTATCGAACAGAACCATAGTTATTGACAAGCACTTTGGTTTTCGGTAAGGTTTGATGTCTGTCGCTCTATGCATCGTTGATCGGATTCATTCAGCCGGACGGGCGCCTGCCCGTTCGGCACGCGTTAATGCGAGAGCTGGTGGAAAACGAGACAACGACGCGAAAGGGCCATCGAAACTAGCGAAATTCAAAAGAGGTAAAGTTTCAACGGCTTGGCGGGCACCGGCCGGTCTAGCGAAAAGTAGCGTAATTCATCTGAAGTGGCGGCGCCCAATGGATAGGGCTTCGGCTTCCTTCGACCACAAGTGTAGATCTTCGACCTCGGAAACCCCGAGCACCGCTGACTGCAGTGCATGCACCACGGTCGGCGTGCACCAAACCCGTCAAAATAGCCGTGCCGAGGAACTGTCACTTCACCGAATTGAGCGTCGGCAGCCGGTAACGGTCCTCGGGATCGTTCCAGCCCTTGAAGTTGGGCTTGCGCTTCTCGGCGAAGGCGGCGCGCGATTCCATGAGGTCGCTCTTGGCGCCATGCTCGTGCAGGGCGTCGGCGAGCTTCTGCATCTCCGGGCCGGGTGCCGGCCGCATCTGGCGCATCATGTGCACGGTATTGACGCGCGAGGCCGGCGGCAGGGTGAGCAGATGCTCGGCCATCTTCAGCGCCTCGGGCATCAGGTCGGCGGCATCGACCACGCGGTTGAGGAACCCGATCTCGTAGAAGCGCTGCGCCGTGAAGCGGAAGCCCAGCGCCATCTCCATGGCGATGGGGTAGGGGACGTTGGCGATGTGGCCGTGATTGTAGCCGCCCAGAAGCCAGCGCTTGGCCTCGGAGACCTCGAAGATCGCCTCGCGTACCGCCAGGCGCAGATCGGTGCGTTCGACCAGCATGAAGCCGCCGCCCATGGCGAAGCCGTTGACCGCGGCGATCACCGGCTTCTCGAGCACGCCGGACATGAAGGGATCCTCCTGCTTGGGCCGCTCGCCGCCGGCGACACCCTTCTGCAGCGATTCCTTCATGTCCTCGCCGGCGCAGAAGCCGCGGCCGGCGCCGGTGAAGATCGCGACCTCGAGCTCCTTGCTGTGGCGGAAGTCGGTCCAGATACTGGCGAGCTCCGTGCGCATCTCGGTGTTGAGCGCATTCAGCCGGTCGGGCCGGTTCATGCGGACTACGAGCACCTGCCCGTGACGTTCGGTTTCGACGACGGCCATGTCTGTTCTCTTCGTGCTGGTGGTAGGGCCCGAGTTTGCCGCCGTCCCGGCACGGCAAGCAAGGCTTGCCAGCCGCCGTGCGGTCGGTCTCCATCCAAGTTATATTACAAGCCACGAAGGCGACTGACACGTCACAGGACCACGTGGTGAAGGGCTATCGCAAGAACTTGCAGCAGCGAGGCTTGGCCCGCTTCGAAGTGCTGGGCCTCGCCACCGATCGCAAGCTCATCCGCGCCTTGGCCAAGCGTCTGGCCGAAGAAGGGCCTGAATCCGACCGGCTTCGGACGACCATCCGGACGGCGACTGACGAGGCGCCGCCGAGGGGCGGCATCTACGCGGCGTTGCGTCGTTCACCCATGGTCGGCGCTGGCATCAAGCTCAGGCGCGAAATCACGCCGGGTCGCAAGGTCGATCTGTGACTCGCTAGCAAAACGATCAGGCAAATCCGAGCGCGCGACGCGCATCGCGGTCGGCATCGCGCGTCAGCAGGGCGATCAGCGACGCTGCCTCTTGCGGCGCCGCGGCGTGGCCGGTGACGGCGCAGGTGTAGGTCGTCGCCAGCGCGCAGCCCGGCGGCAGAGGGGCCGCGACGACGATGCCCGGCGTCGACAGGATCTCGGTTGCCTGGGTGCAGCCGATGGCTCTTGCGCACGTCGAGGCGGCGAGCGCGCTCATGGCCGTGGCGCCATTGGGCGCGGGCCGCAGTCGGTCGGCGAGCGGCTCCCACAGGCCAAGCTCGCGCATCACCTTGGCGAAGTGGACGCCGGCGGTCGAAAGCTCGGGATCGGGAAAGTGGATCTCGTCGGCCTCGCGCAGGGCCGTGCGCAGGTCGCCGGCGGTGGCGAGCGCGGGCGGCGCATCGGCCGTACGCAGCGCGACCGCGGTCGGCACGGCGCCGATGTCCCTGACCGACGGCGCCGCGACGTGGCCAACGTGCGCCAGCTCGTCGATCAGGACCCGGCTCAGCACCAGAAGGTCGGCCGGCTCGCCCGACAGCAGGCGGGCCTTCATGGCGCCGACGGCGCCGAACACGCCGTCGATGGTGCAGCCGGTCGCCGCTTCGAAGGCCGGCCGCACCTGCTCGACCAGGCCGTGCGCGGCACCGCCGCTCAGGAGGCGTACGGCCTTCACGGCGCCTTGATGCCGGCCTGCTGGATGACCTTGGCCCATTTCTCGATGTCCTTCTTCAGGAAGGCATCGAACTGGGCGGCGGTCATGGTCATGGGCACGGCGCCCTGCTTGGCCCAGGCGTCGCGGACGCTGGGCTTGGCGACGGTCTTGGTGATCTCGCCGTTCAGCCGCTCGACGACGTCCTTGGGCGTGCCCGTGGGCGCCATGATGCCGAGCCACAAGGTCGCCTCGTAGCCCGGCACGCCCGCCTCGCTGACGGTGGGCACGTCGGGCAACACGGCCGAGCGTTTGTCGCCCGTGGTCGCGAGCGCGCGCACCTGGCCGCCGTCGATGATGGGCTTCATGGCCGTGACCGCATCCAGCATGATCTGCACGTGCCCGCCGATCACCGCGTTGCGCGCATCGCCGCTGTTCTTGAAAGGCACGTGCAGCAGGTCCGTGCCGGTCATGGTCTTGAACAGCTCGACGGAGAGATGATAGGGCGTGCCCGGGCCAGCCGAGGCATAGGCGAGCTTGCCCGGCTCGGCCTTGGCCAGCGCTATCAGCTCCTTCAGCGTCGTGGCCTTGACCGACGGCGAGACCACCATCACCAGGTCCGACGAATTGACCGGCGCCACCGCGGTGAGATCGCGCATCAGCGCATAGGGCTTGTTGGCGAGCAGCGTCTCGTTCGTGGTGAGCGTGTTCGACATCATCAGCAGCGTGTAGCCGTCGGGGGCGGCCTTGGCGACGATGTCGGCGCCGATCGTGCCGTCCGCCCCGGTCTTGTTCTCGATCACGAACTGCTGCTTCAGCGCCTCGCCCAGCTCGTGGCCGAGGACGCGCGCATAGATGTCGGCCGGCCC
>DATGZZ010000869.1:0-5914 GCA_035296945.1 Reyranella sp. | reverse complement strand
AGCCGAAATCGACCGGCCAGATCGTGACGTGCGCGTTGTGTTTCCTGACGATCTCCTCGAAACGCTTCGACCCGAGATAGGTCCAGGGCGAGTTCAACGAGACGTAGTAGTCGACGTGCTTGGCCATGGGGTCCTCCACGTGCGGACTGTGGCTGAATGGGAGGCGACAGCAAAGGGCCGATGGGCCATCCTGACCATGTGTCGGAACGAACCATCGCGATCACCGGCGGCGATGCCGGCTATTTCGACCTTATTGCGGATTGCGTCGGCTCGCTACGCGCGGCGGCGGAAGGTCGCGCGCTGGCGCTCGGCATCCTCGATTGCGGTTTGACGGAGGCGCAACGTGCCTGGTGCCGCGATCAGGGTGCGACGCTGGTCGTGCCGCAGTGGGACTTCGACTTTCCCGGTCGCGACAAGCTGAAGGATGGCTACAAGGCCTTGACGGCGCGGCCTTTCCTGCCGCGCTACTTCCCGGGTTTCGATCTCTATCTCTGGATCGACGGCGATTGCTGGGTGCAGCAGGGCGATGCGCTTGCGCTGTTCCAGCGGGCCGCGCGCACCGGCGCGCTCGCGGTGGCGCCGGAGATCCATCGCTCGATGCGTCACTATCGCCACGCCTGGGGCGAGTTCTCTTCGATCAACGGTGCGGCCTACGAAGCGTGCTTCGACAAGGAGACGGCCGAGCGGCTGATCCGCTATCCCTTGATCAATGCCGGCGTTTTCGCCCTCACGGCCGACGCGCCGCACTGGGGCGGCTGGGCCGACGTGATGGGCGAGGCCCTGCAGCGCTCCACCAACATGACCGACCAGGTGGCCCTGAACGTCCTGGTCTACGACAAGGGGTTTGCCTGCGAGCCACTGCCCAGCCGCTGCAACTGGCCGATCCACCACGCGACGCCGGCCTGGGACGCCGAGCGCTCGCTGTTCGTCGAGCCGGCCATGCCCTACGACCCCTTGGGTATCCTGCACATGACCATCTACACCAAGAGGCTTGCGACCTTAGACGTACGCGAGCTGGGCGGGCCCCATGACGGCCAGGTCCGGCCGCGCTCGTTGCGCTGGCCGGGCCGAACGGCCATATAGCGCCGCATGGCCACCACGCCGTTCCTCAAGATGCACGGGCTGGGCAACGACTTCGTCGTGCTCGATGCGCGGACGGTTGCGCTCGACCTGACGCCGGAACGCCGTCGGGCCATCGCCGACCGCCGGCTCGGCGTGGGCTGCGACCAGCTCATCGTGCTCGAGCCGCCGACCGAGCGCGAGGCCGACGTCTTCATGCGCATCTACAATCCCGACGGCGGCGAAGCCGGCGCCTGCGGCAACGCCACGCGCTGCGTCGCCTCGGTGGTGATGGACGAGCGCAAGACCGACCAGGTCACCGTGCAGACCGTCGCCGGCCTCCTCGAATCGCAGAAGACCGGGGTCGGCAGCAACGGGCTACCGGTGATCTCGGTCGACATGGGCCTGGCGCGCCTCGACTGGCGCGACATTCCCGTGCGTGAGGCCTGTGACACCAAGCACATGCCTGTCGGTATCGGTCCGCTGCAGGATCCCGTCGGCACCAATATGGGCAATCCGCACGCCACGTTCTTCGTCGACGATGCCGCGGCGATCCCGCTCGGCGAGCTCGGCCCCAAGCTGGAGCATGATCGCTTCTTTCCCGAGCGTGCCAACATCGGCGTCGCCCAGCTGCTGGGCGAGGGCCGGTTGCGGCTGCGCGTGTGGGAGCGCGGCGCCGGTATCACCTTGGCCTGCGGTTCAGGCGCCTGCGCGGCCGTCGTGGCTGCGAGCCGGCGCGGCCTGGTGCCGCGTGAGGCCGAGGTTGTTCTCGACGGCGGCACGCTCACCATCGAATGGCTGCGCGACGACCACGTGCTGATGACCGGCGGCATCGCGGTCGCCTTCAAGGGTGAGCTCGATCGCTCGCTGCTTTCGTGAGGTGGTCCGGTGAGTGACACACCCAAGCCCGAAGAGGGCAACGTCGAAAAGGAAGTCCCGAAGAAGGGCTGGCTGTCGCGGTGGCGCTCCAAAGGTGACTCGGCAAGCGAGACGCCTGAATCCGAACCGGTGCGCGAGACGCCTGAAGCCGAAGAGGGCGAAGCGAAACCCGAAGGCTGGCTGTCACGGCTGCGCTCCGGCCTCGCGAAATCGACCAAGCGCGTCACCGAGAGCATCACCGGCCTCTTCACCAAGAAGAAGCTCGACCAGCAGACGCTCGACGAGCTGGAGGACGCGCTGATCCAGGCCGACCTCGGCGTCAGCGTCGCCGCGCGCCTGGTCGAGAAGCTCGGCAAGGAGCGTTTCGGCAAGGAAGTCACGGAAGAGGAGGTCCGCGCCGCCTTCGCCGACGACATTGCCGAGATCCTGCAGCCGGTGGCGACCTCGCTGGTCATCGATCCGGCGAAGAAGCCGCACGTCGTGCTGGTGATCGGCGTCAACGGCAGCGGCAAGACCACGACCATCGCCAAGCTCGCCAACCTCTACAAGGGCGAAGGCCGCAAGGTCATGCTGGCCGCCGGCGACACCTTCCGCGCCGCTGCCGTCGAGCAGCTCAAGGTATGGGGCGATCGTGCGGGCGTGCCCGTCGTCGCCAAGGACACCGGCGCCGATGCCGCGGGTCTTGCCTACGAGGCGCTGGAGCGCGCCAGGGCCGAGAGCTGCGACGTGCTGCTGATCGACACTGCGGGCCGCCTGCACAACAAGGCCAACCTGATGGACGAGCTCGCCAAGATCGTGCGCGTGCTCGCCAAGCTCGATCCGTCGGCGCCGCATTCCTGCCTGCTGGTGCTCGACGCCACGACCGGCCAGAACGCCCATGCCCAGGTCGAGACCTTCAAGACCATGTCGCCGGTCGACGCGCTGGTGGTGACCAAGCTCGACGGCAGCGCCAAGGGTGGCGTGCTGGTGGCGCTGGCCGAGAAGTTCAAGCTACCGGTGGTGGCGATCGGCGTCGGCGAAGGCATCGACGATCTCAGGCCATTCGAAGCGCGGGCGTTTGCGCGCGGATTGATGGGGCTCGCATGAGCGAAGGCGCACAACCCGAGCACGGCATGCGCCGTCTCTATGCGACGGCGCTGGAGCTGGGGCCATTGCTGCTGTTCTTCGTGGCCAACGGTCGCTGGGGCATCTTCGTCGGCACCGGCGTGTTCATCGCCGCCACGGCGGTGGCGCTGCCCTGCTATCGCTGGCTGGAGAAGCGCTGGCCGGTGATGCCGCTGGTCGGCGGGTTCTTCGTGCTGGTGTTCGGCGGGCTCACGATCTGGCTGCAGGACGACACCTTCATCAAGCTGAAGCCCACCATCGTGAACTGCCTGTTCGGCGTGATCCTGGGCGGCGGGCTCCTGCTGCTGAACAAGCCATTGCTCAAGCCGATCTTCGGCGCGGCCTTCCACCTGACCGACGAGGGCTGGCGCAAGCTCACGGTGCGCTGGACGGTGTTCTTCTTCGTGCTGGCCGTCGTCAACGAGGTGATGTGGCGCGGCTTCACGACCGACACCTGGATCGCCAGCAAGATGTTCTTGAGCTTCCCGCTGACCTTGGTCTTCGCCTTCCTGCAGATACCGCTGCTCAGGCGCTACTGGGATGGCGACGACAATCCCTTCGCCAGCGGCAAGTAACGCTCCCTCATGTTCCTCTCGCCGGCTAGGGGAGAGGTTAGGTGAGGGGGCATCGAGACGGATGTAACCCCCTCACCCAGCCTCTCCCCCTAGCGGGGGAGAGGAGCATGAAGAAGATCTAAAGCAGCTGCGGCTGCAGTGCCTCGGTCTCTTCCTTGAGGGCGGCGAGATACTCCTCGGCGAACGAACCCACCGCCGAATCCTCGACCCAGGCCGCCACGCAGACCGCGGCGATGGTGGCGCCGTCGTAGCGCCTGAGCGGAACGGCGACGGCGTGGTAGCCGCGGCGCATCTCCTGGGCGGTGATGGCGTAGCCTTGATCGCGGACGTGTCGGATCTCGGCACGTAACGCTTTCTTGTCGGTGATGGTGAAGTCGGTCATCACCTTCGGTTGTAACTTTTCCAACCAGGCATCGAGCGTCTTGTCGGGAAGCTGGCTCAGGATGGCGCGACCCGCGGCGGTGTTGAAGGCGGGACGGCGCAGGCCGATGGTGGGCGCCAGCACGTCGGGCCGGCCGTGCAGGGAATGGGCGATCATGACGATGTCGTAGCCGTCGAGCACGGCGGCGAAGCACGACTGCTCGGTGCGATCGCCGATGCGCTCGCAGGCCGGCTGGACGACGGTCGAGACCATGTTCGAGCCGAGATAGGCCGAGGCCAGCTCCATGATGCGCGGCGTCAGCCGGAAGGTACGCCCGTCGCTCGCCGCCAGGCCGAGACAGGTGAGCGTATAGAGCGCGCGCCGCGCGCTGGGCTTGGGCAGGTCGGTGGCGCGCGCCACGTCGCTCAAGGTCATGTGCTTCTTCTCGCGGCTGAACGCCCCGATCACCCTGAGCCCGCGCGCAAAGGCTTCAAGGAAGTCAGGCCCATAGCCGCTCGCCGCCCGCTTCTCTGCATCCTCTGCCCGCAAACGCGCCATTCATAAGCTCCCAACCTGGACGTCAGGCTTTTAGCGCCCAGGCATTGTCGGCGTCGACCAGCAGCGTGACGGTGTCGCCCACCGCGGCGGCGCGCGTGGAGGCACATTCGACGTTGAACATGCGGCCCGCCGTCTCGACCGTGAGCGAGCGACGCGGGCCGCGGAAGACGCCGTCGACGACCTTGCCAGGCCAGGTGAGATGACCGTTGACGGCCGGCGCGCCGGCTTTGCCGAGCGTCACGTCTTCCGGCCGCACCATCACCGACACGGCCTCGCCCGGCTGGAAAGCCTGGCCGGCTCGGCAGTGGCCACCGTCGATGGTCACCAGCCAGTCGCCGTCGTCGGCCGGACGGCAGGCAGCGACGGTCGCGTCGATGAAGTTCGGCGTGCCGAAGAAAGCCGCGACCTCGCGGCTGGCCGGGCGGCGATAGACATCCTCAGGTGCGCCGGCTTGCAGGATGCGGCCGCGCTGCATGACAACGACGCGGTCGGACAGCGCCATCGCCTCCTCCTGGTCATGGGTGACGTAGAGCGTCGTGATCTTCAGCCGCCGCTGCAGGGCGCGGAACTCGTCGCCCATCTGGGCGCGCAGGCGGGCATCGAGGTTGCTGAGCGGCTCGTCGAGCAGGAGCACTTCGGGCTCGAACACCAGCGCGCGGGCGATCGCCACGCGCTGCTGCTGGCCGCCCGACAGAGCCGGCGCCGGCCGGTCGGCGAAGCGGTCCATCTCGACCAGCCGCAGTGCGGCCGTGACGCGCTCCTTGATCTCGGGCTTGGCGACGTGCCGCACGCTCAAGGGATAGGCGACGTTGTCGAACACCGTCATGTGCGGCCAGATCGCGTAGGACTGGAACACCATGCCGAGCTTGCGCAGGTCGGGCGGCACGAACAGGCCGGCCGACGCATCGCTCACCACGCGGCCACCGATCACGATCGAGCCGGTGTCGTTGCGCTCCAGGCCCGCCACCATGCGCAAGGTCGTGGTCTTGCCGCAGCCTGATGGGCCCAGCAGGGTGACGAACTCGCCGTGCTCGATCGACAGATCGATGCCGTCGACGGCCTTCACCTCGGCGAAGTGTCGGCCGACCTCGTGCAGGGAGACGCTGGGCATCCGGTGCTACTTGTAGATCTGCTTGGCCAGTTCGAGCATGGCGTCCTGGCGCTCGGGCGTGGTGGTGCCCATCGCCTTGGTCGCCAGCAGCACGCGGATCTCCTCCAGGGTCTTCTCGACCACGCCCTTGACCACGGGCGCGTAGCCCGCGTTGGCGAAGACGAGCTGCGAGTCGGGCTCGAGGTAGTGGTTCATGAATACGCGCGCCGCGTTGGGATGCGGCGCGTTCTTCAGCATCGCGAGGTCGAAGCGCACGTAGGGGCGGCC
>DATGZZ010000868.1:0-4094 GCA_035296945.1 Reyranella sp. | reverse complement strand
GGGCGAGGAACTTAGCGTCGCGGGATGGGTCCCGGAAGGCCGCCGTTTCGTTCGCTAAAACAGCCGCGCCGCCCTCTTGGCGGCCTGTCGTCGGCCGCCGATGGCGGCCACCATCCCCACCATCGACCCGAACAGCAACAGCGCGCCAAGGCGAAAGCCCATGTCGTGCGGATTGAGGCTGCCGGGCGACAAGACAACGAACACGATGGTCGCGCAACACAGCGCCACGGCCACCACGAAGTTGGTCGTCAGACCGAACAACATGGCTTGCAGGGTCGAGCGTGCCCGACGCCCTACCATGACCCCACCAGCAACGACTGCACCGATCGCGATGTAATAGAATGCAGCTTCCACGGCAGCAGGCTCCGATCGTTGATGCGATCGAAGGATACGCCGATCCAGCGCTCAATCACGCGCCGGGTTGTATCAATTGAAGGAAGGTCTCGCAGAGGTCAGAACGGCAGGCGCCGCGCCTCGACCTTTTCGAGATGGCGATGCTCTAGGACAGCAATGCCGGCGCTGCCCAGCGGCATCACCACCAGCAGCACGATGAAATGGACGCCGAGCATCCAGGCGTCAAACATGTCCGGGACCACGGTGCCGATGGCGACCGTCGAGATGAAGAACAGCACGGCGAAGGCAAGGCCGCAGATACCGCCCATCATGGCAGCCACCAGCGTCGTCGACGCCATGGAGCGGCCGATGTAGTAGCTGAGAGCGAAAGCCACGCCAGCGGCAACGATGGCGGTAATGCTTTCCATGTTACGCAACTCCTCCAATACGCTCTCGAAGGGGAGAAATCAGAGTCGACCCTGTGCCTACAATGCTAGTTTGGGGGCAATCACACAGTCTCGGAACCCACGAAAAACGCATGCCTGATCACCCCTCGACCTGGATTTCCGCATCGGAACTCACAACACTTTATGCGCGCAAGGTGCTTTCGCCCGTCGATCTTGTCGGCGCGGTAGTAGAACGTGCAGAGAAACTGCAATCTTCTCTCAATGCTTTTGTCCTTATCGACGGCGACGGCGCCCGGACAGCGGCCAAGGCCTCGGAGGCGCGCTGGCTGAAGGGCCAGCCCCTGTCGGCGCTCGACGGCGTACCGACCACCATCAAGGACACGACGCCGGTCAGGGGATGGCCGACCCGCTACGGCTCGCATGCCACCGACGAGACGGCTGCCGTCGAGAACGCACCCATCGTCGACCGTTTCCAGGCTGCCGGCCTTGTCCTCGTCGGCAAGACGACGACCCCCGAGTTCGGCTGGAAGGCCCTGACCGACTCCCCGCTGCAGGGCACGACGCGCAATCCATGGAACCTGAAGCACTCGCCCGGCGGCTCGTCGGGCGGCGCCTCGGCGCTGACGGCGGCCGGGATCAATCCGTTCAACCACGGCAACGACGGCGGCGGCTCGATCCGCATTCCCGCTGCCCATACCGGCCTCGTCGGACTGAAGCCGAGCTATGGCCGCATCGCCCAGTACCCTGCCGACTCGCCGTTCGCCGACGTGATCAGCCAGGGCGTGCTGGCGCGCTCGGTGCTCGACACCGCGCTGGCGCTCAACGTCGCGGCCGGGCCCGATCCACGCGACTGGCGTTCGCTGCCGGCCGACCCGCGCGACCATGCGGTCGGTCTCGACGATGGCGTGCGCGGCTGGCGGATTGGCTTGAGTCTCGATTTCGGCCACGTCGAAGCCGACCCCGAGGTACGCGCGCTGGTCGCCGAGGCGGCCCGGCACTTCGAGGCGCTCGGGGCGCATGTCGAGGATGTCGGCCCGCTGATCGAGCCGCTGCAGAAGAGCTTCGAGCCCTTGTGGATCGGCAGCTTCGCCACCCGTCTGCGCCAGATCCCGACCCAGCTGCATGGCAAGCTCGACCCCGGGTTCCGCGCCGCCGCCGAGAAGGGCCTTGCCATCACCCTGGCCGACTATGCGCGATCCTACGAAGCCAAGTCGAAGCTCGCCCGCGATCTCGCCCTGTGGCATCGCAAGTACGATCTCCTGCTGGCGCCGGTCACGCCGACCGCCGCACCGCCGGTCGAGACCCTCTACAACTCCGACGCCTTCCCGCGCTGGAGCAAGGGTGCGCCCTACACCCTGCCCTGCAACCTCACGGGCCAGCCGGCGGCCTCGATGCCTGCCGGACTCACCAAGGCCGGCCTGCCGGTCGGCATCCAGCTCATCGGCCCACCGCGCGCCGACCATCTCGTGCTGCGCGCCATGCGGGCCTACGAGAGCTCGTGCGGGTGGACCTGGCCGCAGCAGAGGGTGGTCGAGACCCTGACGGCGCTCTGACCGGAACCCCACGCGGTTGTGAATTGGGCCGTGGCCATCGCTCGGCCACTGTCACTTCCTGTGAACAACGCATGGGAGGTAGGGATGCATAGACTCATCAAGACGACAGCGCTGGCCGCGACGGCCGCGGCACTGGCATTCGTCGGCGGCTCGCAGGCGCAGCAGCCGCCGCCGCAGTTTCCCGACATGACGTTCTTCATCACCAGCGTCGGCGGGCCACAAGGCGCCAACTATGGCGGCCTCGAGGGCGCCGATCGTCATTGCCAGACACTGGCCGCCAAGGCCGGCGCCGGCAACAAGACCTGGCGCGCCTATCTCAGCACCCAGGCCGTCGATGGCGCCACTGCCGTCAACGCCAAGGATCGCATCGGCAAGGGCCCGTGGACCAACGCCAAGGGCGTGGTCATCGCCACCAGCGTCGAGGACCTGCACTCGGCCAACAACAAGCTTACGGCGGATGCGAATGTCGCCGAGACGGGCCGCCTGATCCCGAGCCGCCTCTACACGGTCAACCAGCATGACATTCTGACGGGCTCGCGGCCTGATGGCACCGCCTTTCCGCCCGACAAGGACATGACCTGCGGCAACTGGACCAAGAGCGGCGAAGGCAACGCCATGGTCGGTCACTCCGACCGCATGGGCCTGCGCGACGACGAGGCGTCGAAGTCATGGAATTCCTCGCACCCGTCCCGAGCGTGCGATGCGGCTTCCCTGGTCGCGACCGGCGGCGCCGGGCTGCTCTACTGCTTCGCCGCCAACTGACGCAGCGGCCTGCGAGATCTAGGAATCGACCTTCACGCCCGCGGTCGTGATGACCTTTTCCCACTTGTCGATCTCGCTCTGAAGGAACTTGGCCGTGTCGGCCGGCGTGGCGCCGACCGGCACGACCGCCTGCTCGGCCAGCCGCTTGCGCAGCGCCTCGTCCTTCATCGCCTTGCCGGCTTCGGCGGCGAGCCTGTCGACGATGTCCTGCGGCGTGCCGGCCGGAGCCAGGAACATCACCCACGACGAGGATTCGATCGGAGGCCCGCCTGATTCGACGATGGTCGGCACTTCTTCCGCGCCGGGCACACGCTCTTTTGACAGCATGCACAGGGCCTTGATCTTGCCGGCGCGCACCTGGGACATCACGCCGATCGGAACGTCGAGCAGCAGCTGGATGTTGCCCGAGACGAGATCGGCGAGCGCCGGCGCCGTACCTTTGTAGGGAACGTGCACCATGTCGATGCCGGCGACCTGCTTGATCAGCTCGCTGGTGAGATGGGCCGCCGCGCCGACGCCGGACGACCCGAACGAGATCTTGCCCGGGTTCTGCTTAGCGTAGGCGATGAACTCGGCCATGTTCTTGACCGGCAGTGAGTTCGATACCGTCACCATGATCGGCGCGATGGCGACCAGCGAGATTGGCGCAAAACCCTTCACCGGATCGAACTTGAGCTTGCCGGCATAGAGCGTCTTGTTGGCGGCGTGGGCCGCGATCACCGTCAGGAAGGTGTAGCCGTCGGGTGTCGCATTGGCGACCATCTCCGCGCCGATCAGCGAATTGGCGCCGGGCTTGTTGTCGACCACGAAGGTCTGGCCGACAGCCATCTTCTCGAGCGTCAGCCGCGTCACCACGTCGGTCAGCCCGCCCGCGGTGTAAGGCACCACCCAGCGGATCGGCTTGGTGGGCCAGGACTGCGCGCTGAGCGCCCCGGGAAAGAGGGACGCCGCCACGCTCGCCGCAATTACGCTGTGGCGGTTCAACTTACTCATGCTTAACTACTCCTTCATTGAAATGACCTCACCCTGAGGAGCATCG
>DATGZZ010000867.1:0-4129 GCA_035296945.1 Reyranella sp. | reverse complement strand
TTCGCGCCTGGCTTTGATGAAGGCCGGCCAGCGCCTCGCGGGCGAGCGCGCGCGGCGTGATGGTCGCATCTTTGCCTACGCCTTCAATCCGTTGCCCCAAGGCGGTGGGGTGCTGACCTTTTCCGACGTGACGGAAGCCCGCAAGCGCGAGGCCCGGCTGGCGCGCAGCGAGGAAGCCTTCCGCTATCGCTTCCGCAACCTGCCGCTGCCGGTGTGGACCTACAGCGCCAAGACGCTGAAGTTCCTCGACGTCAACGACGCAGCGATCGCCGAGTACGGCTACACGCGCGAGGAGTTCCTGTCGATGTCGGCCATCGACATCTGCGGCCCGGAAGGCGCCGAGAGGTTGAGCAAGTGGCTCGCCGAGCCGCGCTCGCCGTCCTTCGAGGCGAACGAGTGGTACAATCGCCGCAAGGACGGCAGCATGCTTCATGTCGAGTCCTACGGTCGCGACATCGACTTCGACGGCGAGCCGGCGCGTATCACCGTCGTCATCGATGTCTCGGCGCGCAAGGAGGCCGAGCGGCTGAACCAGCGGCTGGTCGAGACTTCGCAGGATCTGGTCTTCGTGACCGACGGCAAGGCCAGGATTCTCATCGTCAGCCCGAGCGTGACGCGCATTCTCGGTTGGATTCCCGAAGACATGATCGGCCGCAACACGGCGGACTTCGTGGTGCCGGAAGACCTCGAGGCGGGCCGACTGGCCCTCAAGCGGGCGCGGCGCGGCCAGCCGGTCTCCAATTTCCGGTCGCGCTACCGGCACAAGGACGGCCGGCTCGTCTCGCTGCTCTGGATGGGCATGTGGTCCGAAGTCGACCGCCGTCTCTACTTTGTTGGCCGCGACATGACCGACATCGACCGCACCGAGGCGCAGCTTCACGAGTCGCAGAAGATGGAGGCCGTGGGCCGGCTCACCGGCGGCGTCGCCCACGACTTCAACAACATCCTGATGGTCATCATGGCCAACATCGACGAGCTGGCCGAGGACGAGCGGCTGCCGTCCGACCTCGGCCGGCGGATCAGGCGCATCGCCAACGCGACCCAGAGGGCGGCCGACCTGACGCGCCAGCTGCTGGCTTTCGCGCGCCGCCAGACGTTGCGTCCCGAATGGACCGACGTGAACGAGCTGGTGTCGGCGACGGCCGGCTTGATGCGCCGGGCGCTGGGCGAGGCGGTGCAGATCGAAAGCCGGCTGGCCGACGGCATCTGGCCGGTCGAGGTCGATCGCGGCCAGCTCCAGTCGGCGCTGGTCAACATCTGCATCAACGCCCGCGACGCCATGCCCGAGGGCGGCAAGCTATTGGTCGAGACCGGGAACGTCGTGTTCGATGCCGACTATGCCAGGCGCAATCCCGACGCCGTCGCCGGCGACCATGTCCTGATCACCGTCAGCGACACCGGGACCGGCATGGCGCCGGAGATCCTCGACAGGGTTTTCGAGCCGTTCTTTACCACCAAGGAGACGGGTCGCGGTACGGGGCTCGGCCTCAGCATGGTCTACGGCTTCGTGCGCCAGTCGCGCGGCCACGTGAAGATCAGCAGCGAGGTCGGCCGTGGCACCTCTGTCCGCATCCACCTGCCGCGCAGTACCACTGAGCGGCCGGATGAAGCGGTATCGGAGCGTCCGGCGGAGCCGCGTGGCACGGAGAACATCCTGCTGGTCGAGGACGACGCCAAGGTCCGCGCATCCGTGGCCGAGCAGCTCCGCATCTTGGGGTATCGCGTCACCGAGGCCGCGAACGGCGCAGCGGCGCTCAGCGTTCTGGAGGCGGCATCGCCTCCCTTCGACCTGATGCTGACCGACGTCGTCATGCCGGGCGGCATGCACGGCGACGTGCTTGCCGCCGCCGTGGTGCAGCGCTGGCCGCAGACCAGGATCGTCTTCATGTCGGGCTACACCGATGGCGCCAACGAGTTTCGTGGGCGGCTCGATCCCGACGTCCTGCTGCTCGACAAGCCTTTCCATCGCCGCGACCTGGCGCAGATCCTGCGGCTGGCCCTCGACGGTCGCGCGGGCTCTTCGCCGGCCTGACCCGGGCAACCCCGTCGAGGCATCGACGTTCGCTGGGGATGGCCCCGCATCGCAGGACACGTCCGGGTGAAGTTCGCATCGGCCTGTCGGGCTGGACCTACAAGTCCTGGCGCGGCCGCTTCTATCCCAAGGGATTGCCGCACAAGCGTGAGCTTGCCCACGTCGGCTCGGTCTTCCCGACGGTCGAGATCAACGGCACGTTCTACAGCATGCAGCGTCCCGACTCGTTCGGACGCTGGGTCGAGCTGACGCCCGACGACTTCGTCTTCTCGGTCAAGGGCCCGCGGTTCCTCACTCACATGAAGCGCCTCAACGAGCCGGTGGCACCGCTGGCGAATTTCATCGCCTCGGGTGTCCTGCGTCTCGGCACAAAGCTCGGTCCGATCCTGTGGCAGCTGCCGCCCACCTTCCGCTTCGATCGCGACAAGCTCGACGCCTTCTTCCGGCTGCTGCCGCGTGACGCCAAGGCGGCGGCGGGACTTGGCCGCCGGCATGACCATCGCCTGAAGGCGCGGGCCTGGCTGCGCGCAGCGCCGCAACGGCATCGGCTTCGGCACGCGCTCGAAGTCCGCCACGACAGCTTTCGCGACCCGGCCTTCATCGAGCTGCTGCGCCGGCATGACATCGCCCTGGTCTGTGCCGACACGGTCGACTGGCCGCTGCTGATGGATCTCACCTCCGACTTCGTCTACTGCCGTCTGCACGGTTCGCGCGAGCTCTATCGCAGCGGCTACAGCGCGGCCGAGCTCGGCCGCTGGGCCCGGCGCATCCGCGCCTGGCGCGACGGCAAGCCGATGCGCGACGGGACCTTCGTCGGGCCGCCGGGCAAGGCGATGCCGCGTGACGTCTACGTCTATTTCGACAACACCGACAAGCTGATGGCGCCGCGCGACGCCCAGGCGTTGATGCGCCGCCTCGAGGAGGCCTGACATGCCCGCCGCAGCAACCCTGTTGAAGACCGTCGCCAAGGAGGCGGCGTCGTGCACGCTCTGTCCGCTCTATCGCAACGCCACGCAGACCGTGTTCGGCGAAGGCGCGGCGCGGGCGCCGATCATGCTGGTGGGCGAGCAGCCAGGCGATCAGGAGGACCTGGCCGGCCATCCCTTCGTCGGGCCGGCCGGCAAGGTCCTGGAGCGCGCCATGGCGGAGGCGGGGCTCGACCGCAAGAAGGTCTGGCTCACCAATGCAGTAAAACACTTCAAGAATGAGCCGCGCGGCAAGAAGCGGCTGCACAAGCGGCCCAACCGCTACGAGGTCGAGGTCTGCCGCGTATGGCTGCGCCAGGAAATATCGCTGGTGCGGCCACAGCTCATCCTGGCGCTGGGCGTGACGGCGGCGGTCGCGCTCGCCGGCCGGCCGGTCGTGCTGTCGCGCGAGCGCGGCACGGTGATCAAACTGGCCGACGGCCAGCGCGGCATGGTGACCACCCATCCCTCGTCGATCCTGCGCATGCCCGATCAGAAGGCCCGGCACGCCGCATTTGCGGCCTTGGTGAAGGACCTGAAGGCGGCCGCCAGACAGGCCGCGGCCTGACGAGACCGTTGCAATACACAGCGGACCGGCCAAATCTAGGGGCAGGTGACAGGAAACTGGAGACGGCCGATGAGCGATATCGACGTCAAGCCCGATACCATCGCCAAGCCGAAGATCGAGCAGCCGAAGCTCTACAAGGTCATCCTGCTCAACGACGACTATACGCCGCGCGAATTCGTCATTGGCGTGCTGATGATGGTGTTCCACATGAGCGAGGACCAGGCCTATCGCGTCATGATGACGGCCCATCAGCGCGGCGCCTGCGTCGTCGCCGCCTTCACCCGCGACATCGCCGAGAGCAAGGCGACCGAGGGCACCAACGCCGGCCGCCAGAACGGCCATCCGCTGGAATTCACCACCGAGCCGGAGGAATAATCGGAGCGCGGACCTCCAGGTCCGCTCATGGTCTTCTTCTTCTTATTCGGACCGCGGGCGTCCCGCCCGCTCATGATCATGAGGCGGGCGAGACGCCCGCGGTCCGAACATGAGCGGACCTGGAGGTCCGCGCTCCGGTTACTCCTCCGGCTCCGTCGTGAACTCCAGCGGATGGCCCTTCTGGCGGCC
>DATGZZ010000866.1:0-2296 GCA_035296945.1 Reyranella sp. | reverse complement strand
CGCGGCTCGGCGTCGACGGGGGCGGCGGTCAGCACCACGCCCGAGACGATGATTCCCCTCTCACAGCTCACCAAGTACGAGTTCGGCACGACGCCGCTGGCCATCAATCACCAGGGCCTGTTCGTCGCCAGCACGATTTCCTTCAACCTGGTGCCGGGCAAGACGCTTAGCGATGCCGTCGCCTTCGTGAACGCCACCATGCACGAGATCGGCATGCCAGCCACCATCCACGGCTCGTTCCAGGGCACGGCGCGCGCCTTCCAGCAGAACTTGAGCAGCCAACTCCTGCTGGTGCTGACGGCGCTGGTGGCCGTCTATATCGTGCTCGGCATCCTCTACGAGAGCTACATCCATCCCATCACGATCCTGTCGACCTTGCCGTCGGCCGGTATCGGTGCGCTGCTGGCGCTCAAGATCACCAATGTTGAATTCAGCATCATCGCCATGATCGGCGTGCTGCTGCTGATCGGCATCGTCAAGAAGAACGCCATCATGATGATCGACGTGGCGCTGGAGCGCGAACGCAACGATGGGCTCGATCCCGCCGTGGCGATCCATCAGGCCGCCGTCCTGCGCTTCCGGCCCATCCTGATGACCACCATGGCCGCGATCCTGGGCGCCCTGCCATTGGCGATCGGCTTCGGCGACGGCGCGGAGTTGCGTCAGCCGCTCGGCATCTCGATCATCGGCGGCCTGTTCGTCAGCCAGATCCTCACGCTGTATACGACACCCGTGATCTATCTCTATCTCGACCGCTTCCGCCGGCGCGACCGCGATCGCCCCAGCCGCGTCGCTCGTGCTATGGGAACGCCAGGTCCCGCACCAGCATGATGTCATCGCGTTACGTCCTGGCGTTCGCCGCGGTTCTGGCGGCTGGCGGCTGCATGGTCGGTCCCGACTACAAGCGGCCGCCGCCCGCCGACCCGCCGTCGCTCGCCTTCAAGGAGACGACGGGGCCGGTGGTCGGTGCGGCCGCCAGCTTCCAGCCGGCCATGCCGCGCGACGCCATCGATCGCGGCCCGTGGTGGTCGATGTATGACGATCACACGCTCGACCGGCTGGCGGCGCAGATCGACATCTCCAACCAGACGCTGATGCAGGCCGAGGCGGCCTATCGCCAGGCGCGCGCGCTGGTGCGTCAGGATGCGTCCGGTCTCTATCCCACGGTCACGGGCGGCGCCGGCTACACCCAGAGCGGCAGCGGCAGTGGCAGCAGCCGCAGTACGGCGGGTGGCGTCGTCACAGGCTCAGGCAGTACCGGGCAGTTCACCTCCGGTCCGAGCTTGAACTGGGAGATCGACCTGTGGGGTCGCATCCGCCGCCAGATCGAGAGCGATTCGGCGGCGGCCCAGGCCTCGGCCGCCGACCTCGCCAATGCGCGGCTGTCGGCGCAGGCCAACATGGCGATCAACTATTTCTCCATGCGCATCTCCGAGCAGCGCATGCGGGTCTACCAGGCGTCGGTGGCGGCCTACACGCGCTCGGTCGAGATCGTGCAGAATCAGCTCGATGCCGGCATCGTGAGCCGCGTCGACCTCGCCCAGGCGCAGACCCAGCTCGAGCAGACGCGCGCCCAGCTGGTCGCCGAGAACATCACGCGCGCCACCTTCGAGCATGCCGTGGCCGTGCTGGCCGGCAAGGCGCCGTCCGAACTCAGCGTCGAGCCCGGGCCGGTGCCGCCGGCGGTCCCGACCGTCGAGCCCGGCATCCCCTCGACCTTGCTCGAACGGCGGCCCGACATCGCCTCGGCCGAACGCCAGATGGCGGCGGCCAACGCCCAGATCGGCGTGGCCGTCGCCGCCTACTATCCCAGCATCTCGCTCGCCAGCAGCGTCACCCTGGTCGGCGGCAGCCTGAATGCGCTGCTCACGCTCAGCAACGCGGTGTGGTCGGTCGGCCCGACCTTGGCGGCGACTCTGATCGACGGTGGCGCGCTCAAGGCGCAGGTCGAGGGCGCCCGGGCGCGCTACGATTCCCAGGTCGCGCTCTATCGCCAGACCATCCTGCTGGCCTTCCAGCAGGTCGAGGATGCCCTGGTGCAGCAGCGCGTGCTCGAGCAGCAGGAGCGGGTGCAGCGCGCCGCCGTCGCCGCGGCGCGCGATGCCGAGCGGCTGTCGCTCAACCAGTATCGCCTGGGCACCGTGCCCTACACGACGGTGGTGCAGACCCAGACCGCCGCCCTGTCGGCCGAGCAGACCCTGCTGTCGATCCGCCTCAATCGGCTCACGGCCAGCGCCAACCTGGTGCTGGCGCTGGGCGGCGGCTGGCGCGACACCGACCTGCCGGCGCCCTACCC
>DATGZZ010000865.1:0-4379 GCA_035296945.1 Reyranella sp. | reverse complement strand
CGGGCGACAACTTTGCGGCCAACGCGCCGGCCGACACGACCTGGATGAGCGACGAGGAGGTCGCGGTCGCCGTGTCCGAGGCCAAGAAGCGCGGCAAGCGGGTCTCCTGCCATGCCTGGTCCTGCGAATCGATCAAGCAGGCGATGCGCCACGGCATCGACATCATCTATCACGCGAGCTTCACCGACGAGGAGGCGCTCGACATGCTCGAGGCGAGGAAAGACAAGATCTTCGTCGCGCCCGGCATCGGCATCCTGTTCGCCATGATGGACCACGCCGCTCCCTGGGGCATCGACCGCAAGAAGGCGATCGAGATGGGCTACGAGATCGAGATCGCCGCCGCGGTCGAATCGTTGAAGAAGATGCACAAGCGCGGCATCCGCGTGCTGCCGGGCGGCGACTACGGCTTCGCCTTCACGCCGCATTGCGACAACGCCCGCGACCTCGAGTACTTCGTGAAACATCTGGGCTTCACGCCGATGGAGGCCATCGTCTCGACGACCAAGCTTGGCGCCGAGATCATGATGCAGGGCGGCGAGCTCGGCCAGATCAAGGACGGCTACCTTGCCGACGTGCTGCTGGTCGACGGCGATCCGCTCAGCAACCTCTCCATCCTGCGCGACCAGAAGAAGATCCTGGCCGTGATGAAGGATGGCGTCTTCTACAAGAAGCCCGAAGTCGCCTCGGCCCGCACCCGTTGGGCGGCCTCGGTGGCGTGATGGTGGTCAGGGCGACCCGGCGAGGCACCTCGTCCCTCATTCTCCTCTCCCCCGCTAGGGGGAGAGGCTGGGTGAGGGGGCGACGCACGTCGATTCCCCCTCACCTAGCCTCTCCCCCTAGCGGGGGAGAGGAACATGAGCGGAGAGGAAGAGAGTGGAGGGGCGGACCATGACCAGCGTCGCCTTCCTCCGCCGCTGGTTCTGGGTCTGGCTGCTCGGCCTGCCGCTGCTGGCGCTCGCCATCTGGGGCATCGTCGACAACGAGCGGCTGTTCTTCGCCACGACGCTGAACGGCCTCACCTTGGCGGCGCTCTACTTCCTGGTCGCCAGCGGCTTCACCCTGGTGTTCGGCCTTTTGCGCAACGTCAACCTGGCGCACGGCTCGCTCTACCTGCTGGGCGCCTATGTCGGCTGGATGGTCGGCGAGTACTCGGACTCCTGGCTGCTCGCGGTCGCCGCGGGCTTCCTGTTCGCGGCCCTGATGGGTCTCCTGCTGCAGATCGGCGTGTTCCGCTACATGCACGGCGAGGACCTGCGCCAGACCATGGCGACCATCGCCTTGTCGATCATCGCCGCCGACGTCGCGTTGTGGATCTGGGGCGGCCAGATCTACCAGTTCGATCCGCCGCGCTGGATCATCGGCTCGACCGCGCTGCCGATCGTCGGCAAGTTCGCGACCTACCGCCTGGTCCTGCTGGCCATGGCCATCGTCATCGGTTTGGCCCTGTGGTGGTTCCTGGCGCGCACGCGCGTCGGCATGATGATCCGCGCCGGCGTCGATGACCGGGCGATGCTGTCGGCCTCGGGCGTCAACGTGCAGATGGTGTTCGCCATCACCTTCGCGATCGGCGCGGGCCTTGCGGGCTTCGCCGGCGTGGTCGGCGGCACGGCGCTGTCGATCGCGCCGGGCGAGGACACGCGCTACTTGCTGGCCTCGCTGGTCGTGGTCATCGTCGGCGGCATGGGCAGCGTGGCCGGCGCCGCCCTGGGCGCCGTGCTGGTGGGCCTCGCCGAGCAGTTCGGTCTCGCCTATGCGCCGACCTACGGCGTCATGTTCACCTTCGTGATCATGGCGCTGGTGCTGGCCTTCCGGCCGAACGGCATCCTGGGGAGGCGCACATGAGCGCCGCCCACTGGCGCAAGGCCATGAACTTCACCGCGCCCAGCCGCAACTGGTCGGGCGGGCGGGCGACGGCCCCGCCTCGGCCCACGGCGACCGCAGCTGGCGGTCCATTGGCCAACATCCTGCAGGCCTGGCGTCACATCGGACTGCGCCACGTCTTCGTGCTGGCCGCGGTGCTTGTCTATCCCTGGATCGTGCCGGCGTTCTTCACCTATCAGATCGGCGGCCAGGCGCTGATCCTCGGCCTGATCGCCCTGTCGCTGACCTTCCTGGCGGGCTACGGCGGCATGCTCTCGCTGGCGCAGATGACCGTGGCCGGCATCGCCGGCTACATCGTCGCCATCCTTGGCGTCAGCGGCACGCCGGAGATCAGCCTCGGCTGGCCGTGGTGGCTGGTCGTCGTGCTGGCGCTCATGGGCGGCACGCTCGCTGCCACCTTCATCGGCTGGCTGTCGGTGCGCACCGAGGGCATCTACACCATCATGATCACGCTGGCGATCGGCATGGCGTTCTTCTATCTGGCGCAGCAGAACTACGCGATCTTCAACGGCTTCCAGGGCTTCCAGAAGGTCGTGCCGCCGGTCGTGCTCGACACCGACTGGCGCACGCCGATGCCGTTCTACTATCTCGCGCTGTTCTGGGCGCTCGCGGGCTACGTCTTCGTGAAATACCTGATCCGTGCGCCGTTCGGCGTCGCGCTACAGGGCGTGCGCGACAACGCCCGGCGCATGAGCGCGCTGGGCTACAGCCCGGTGGCGCATCGCGTCGCGGCCTATGCCGTGGCCGGCCTCATAGCCTCGATCGGCGGCGTGCTGTTGGTCTGGTACAACGGCCTGATCACGCCGGGCTCGGTCGGCACCTCGTGGATGATCAACATCCTGATCGTGGCCGTGCTGGGCGGCATGCGCCATCCCATCGGCCCGTTCATCGGCGCCGTGGTGTTCGTGCTGCTGCAGAACTTCGCCATCGACCTGATCGACCGCGAGCGGTTCAACCTGGTGATCGGCCTGGTCTTTCTGGTGATCGTGCTGTTCTCGCCCGACGGCCTGCTCGGCTGGTGGGACAGGCTTCGCGATTGGGCGATGCGGCGCCTGGCACAGGCGCGCACGACCACACGGGGGAATGAGTGGCGTTCGGTAAGCGTTTCACAAGCGCGGCCGCTGGGCCGTCCATAGCAGCGAGGAGGGAAACTCAATGACTGAGCGAACCAGGATGTTAATCGGGCTGCTGGCGGGGGCGGCGGTCGCGACCGTGCTCTCGGCAGCCGCCCAGGCGCAGGAAACCGTCAAGATCGGCCTGCTGGCCACGCTCGAAGGCCCGTTCGCGGCCGGCGGCCAGGACGGCATGCGCGGCGCCGAGCTTGCGGTGAAGGAACGGGGCGGCATGGCCGGCGGCAAGAAGATCGAGATCATCAAGGCCTCGTCCGACGCCAAGCCCGACGTGGCGGTCAACGCCACCCGCAAGCTGGTCGAGCAGGACAAGGTCCAGATCATGGTCGGCCCGCTGTCGGGCTCCGAAGGCATCGCGGTCAAGGACTACTCCAAGTCCCAGCCCGGCATCACCTTCATCAACGGCTCGTCGGGCGCGCAGGCCACGACGTTGGTCAACCCGTCGCCCAACTTCTTCCGCTTCAACACCGAAGGCGCGCAGTGGATGGTCGGGCTCGGCGACTACGCCCTGAACGACAAGAAGTACAAGAAGATGGCGCTGATCGCCGAGGACTACGCCTTCCCGTACTCGCAGGTGCAGGGCTTCATGGCCGGCTATTGCAAGCTGGGCGGCAAGGTCACGCACAAGGCGTGGGTGCCGCTCGGCGGCAAGGACTACTCCTCGGTGATCGCCAAGCTGCCGACCGACGTCGACGCGCTTCTGGTCGTGCTGGGCGGCTCCGACGCCGTGAACTTCCTCAGCCAGTACGAGCAGGCCGGCGGCGACAAGCCGATGGTCGGCGGCTCGATCACGGTCGATCAGACCGTGCTCAACTTCAAGGGCAAGCGCCGCGAATCGCTGCTCGGCACGCCGGCCGCGGGTCCAATGGCCGATTCGATCGACACGCCGGAATGGAAGAAGTTCGTCGCCGACTACAAGGCGAACTTCAAGGACGGCTTCCCGAGCCCGTCGCTCTTCGCTTACGTCTACTACATCAACATGAAGGCGGCGCTCGACGGGCTCGACGCCGTCAAGGGCGACCTCTCGGGCAACCAGGAGAAGTACCGCGAGGCGCTGAAGACCCTGAAGCTCAAGACGCCGACCGGCGAGATCACGCTCGACGAGAACCGTCAGGCCATCGGGCCGACCTTCATCACCGAAGTGGCGAAGGGCGCCGACGGCACCTTCTACAACAAGGTGGTCAAGACCGTTCCAAAGGTCGACCAGCGGCTGAACCTCCCGAAGGAGGAGTTCGAAAAGATGGGTCTCGGCACGCGCGACGTGCCGAGCTGCCCGTAAGGAGAGAAGGACTCATGTCTTCTGGACCGCGAGCCTCCAGGCTCGCTCATGCTCATGAGCGGGCCTGGAGGCCCGCGGTCCGGAAGAGT
>DATGZZ010000864.1:0-4220 GCA_035296945.1 Reyranella sp. | reverse complement strand
CGGCTCTCGTGCGGCTCGACGAGCAGGGCAAGGTGCTGGGCAGCGCGCCGTGGCCGTTCGACCAGACGCGCCAGCTGATCGCCGACGGCGATGGCGTCGCCGCCGTCGTCTGCGTCGCGTCAGGACCGCTCTGCTACGTGGTGCGCGCCGGCGTCGACGGCAAGATCCGCTGGCAAAGCCCGGCCGGCAGCTTCACCGACATCGCCCGCACACCGGACGGCCAGATTGTCGCCGTCTCGTGGTCGGCCGACATGCTGTCGGCCAGCCTGGTGCGCTACGCCAATCCCTAGAGCGGAATGCGATCAGATGGAACCGCGTGCGGTTCCATCTGATCGCATTCGCGCGCAATAACGGTGCATGTTTGCAGCAGGCACGATGAGTTCAGCTGATTCCAGCTGAACTCATCGTGTTCTAGGCGTCGAGCGCCTTCTTCAGCAGCTCGTTGACGACCTTGGGATTGGCCTTGCCGCCGGTCGACTTCATGACCTGGCCGACGAACCAGCCGAACAGCGTGGGCTTGGCCTTGTAGGCCGCGAGCTGGCCGGGGTTGGCGTCGATCACCGCCTTGATGGCGGCCTCGATGGCGCCGGTGTCGGTCACCTGCTTCAGGCCGCGTTCCTCGACCAGCGTCGCGGGATCCTTGCCCGTCTCCTCCATGGCGACGAACAGGTCCTTGGCGATGCGGCCCGAGATCGTGCCGTCGGCGATGAGGTCGAGAAGCTTGCCGAGGTTGGCCGCGCTCACAGGCGACTGGTCGATCGAGACACCGCGGCGGTTCAGCATGCCGAAGAAGTCGCCGGTCACCCAGTTGGCCGCCTGCTTGGCGTCGCGCCCCTTGGCCACGGATTCGAAGAACTCCGCCGTCTCCTTCTCCGCGATCAGCACGCCCGCGTCGTAGGGCGACAGTCCGTAGTCGCCGATGTAGCGGTTCTTCCGCGCGTCGGGGAGCTCAGGCAGCGTGCCGCGGATCTTGTCGACGTACTCCTTGGTCAGGATCAGCGGCAGCAGGTCGGGATCGGGGAAATAGCGATAATCGTGCGCGTCTTCCTTGGAGCGCTGCGAGCGCGTCTCGCCCTTGTTGGGATCGAACCCCCGCGTCTCCTGCACTACGGTGCCGCCGCTCTCGATCAGCTCGACCTGGCGGCGCGCCTCGTACTCGATCGCCTGCTTCACGAAGCGGATCGAGTTCACGTTCTTGATCTCACAGCGCGTGCCGAGCGGGCCGTTGGGCTTGCGCACCGAGACGTTGACGTCGCAGCGCATGGAACCCTCGTCCATGTTGCCGTCGCAGGTGCCGAGATAGCGCACGATCGAGCGCAGCTTGGTGAGATAGGCCGCCGCCTCGTCGGCCGTGTGCATGTCGGGCTTGCTCACGATCTCCATCAGCGCCACGCCCGACCTGTTCAAATCGACGTAGGTCTGGGTGGTATGCGCTTCGTGCAGGAGCTTGGCCGCGTCCTGCTCGAGATGCAGGCGCTCGATGCCGATCTTGCGCACCTTGCCGTCGGGCAGGTCGATCTCGACCTCGCCCTCGCCCACGATCGGGTCCTTGTACTGCGAGATCTGGTAGCCCGCCGGCAGGTCGGCATAGAAGTAGTTCTTGCGGTCGAACACCGAACGCAGGTTGATCTTGGCATTCAGCCCGAGCCCGGTGCGCACCGCCTGCTCGACACAGCGCTGGTTGATCACCGGCAGCATGCCGGGCATGGCGGCGTCGACCAGCGAGACCTGGGTATTGGGATCGGCGCCGAACGTCGTCGGTGCGCCGGAGAAGAGCTTGGCGTCGGCGATCACCTGGGCATGGACTTCCAGCCCCAGGACGATTTCCCACTCGCCGGTTTCGCCTTTGATCATGGACATAATGCGAGGGTAATTAGGCGATCACCGCGGCGGCGTCCAGAGCGTCAGGAACCGCTGCACCACGGCTGCCGAATTGTCCGACGCCAGCTGGAAAAACGTGCGCACCTCGTTGGCGCCGACCTGGTCGCCACCGGCGAGGTCGGAGAGGCTGCGAAAGGCGATGAAGGGCACGCCATTGGCATAGGCGACCATGGCCACCGCGGCGCTTTCCATGTCCAGCACGTGGGCATCGAAGGTCTTGAACACGTACTGGCGGAAGGCGGCATTGTCGATAAAAGCCTGGCCGGACACGCCGTTGCCGCCCACGACCAGGCGCGGTGCGCCGGGCAGGCAAGCCTGCTCCGCCGTGCAGCGCTTGAGGTCGATCACGCCGATCTTGGCTGCCGCGGCCAGCATGCCGGCATCGGCGTCAAACCAGAAGCGCCGCTCCGCGCCCTTGGCCGTGCGCACGCCGATATCGGTTGGGAAGATCATGCCGTAGTTGGGAAAGGGCGCCGTTGCCCAGGGCGGCAGCTGGAACTTGCCGTCGACCTCGCGCGCGAACACAGCTTCGAGATACTGGCCCCACCGCGCCGCCACCGCGACATCGCCGATCTGCAGGTTCGGATCGACGCCGCCGGCAATGCCGCTCACCACGATACCGTTGACGTCGAAGCGATCGAGCGCGAGCTGCATGTTCATGGCGGCATTCACCATGCTGATGCCGCTCAGGAACAACACCACCTTGCGGCCCGACAGGGTTCCGGTGACGAACTCCACGCCGTTGGCGGAATGGCTCTTGGCGTCGGCCAGGCCGGCCTTCAGCACCTTCCATTCGGGCTCGAAGGCCACAACCACGGCAACGCGCGGCACGGCATCGAGCCGATCGGCGGCGCGCAGCGGCAGCGCGAGAAACGTCAGCAGACAAAGGACGGGAGCAATGAAACGCATGGTGCTTGCTGAATAGCCGGTGGACTCCGGCTTGGCAAAACGATGCCTGATCACGCTGCAAAAGTGGCCGAACAAAGAGCTTGCACGGCGGCGGCGCGTCCGTAGGCTCCGCGCCGATCAGATGCCAGGGAGGCAACAAAAACATGACTAATCTCCGCCGCCGCGCGGTGCTGATGGGCAGCACCGCCGTGGCCTTGGGCGCACCGGCCATCGTCAAAGCGCAGAATCTCGCGCAGGCGGGCGACTGGCCCAAAGGACCGATCAAGATCATCGTCCCCTTCCCGCCCGGCGGCTCGACCGATCCGGTGGCGCGCATCATCCAGGCCAAGCTGGTCGACCAGACCGGCTGGCAGGTGATCGTCGACAACAAGCCGGGCGGCGCCAGCGTGGTCGGCGCCTCGATTGCCGCCAAGTCGCCGCCCGATGGCCAGACCTGGATGGTGACCTTCGACAGCCACATCCTCAATCCGGCGTTCGCGCCGTCGATCCCGTACAAAGACACCGAGCTCATGAACGTCATGCAGGTCGGACGCACGCCGCAGACGATCGCGGCCCACCCCGACCGGCCCTACAAGACCTTCGCCGAGGTCGCGGCCGACGCCAGGGCGCGGCCCGAGAAGGTGAGCTTCGGCGTGCTGGGCGGCAGCCAGGCTCTGGTGCTGGCGACGCTGATCAACAAGGAGAACGGGCTCAGGATCAACCTGATCCCCTACAAGGGCGGCGGGCCGCTGGTTCAGGACCTTTTAGGCGGCGTCACCGACATCGGCATCTCGAGCCTGGCCTCGTTCAGCCCGCACATCCGCGCCAACAAGATCCGCCCGATCGCCGTCACCGGCGAGGCGCGCACGCCCGCGCTGCCCGACACGCCGACACTCGCCGAGCAGGGCATAAAAGCCTTCCCGTCCTATTCGTGGTGGGGCGTCTATGCGCCGGCCGGCGTGCCCAAGCCGATCGTCGAGCGCATGCATGCCGAGATCACCAAGGCGGTGCGCTCGCCCGACGTGACGCAGAAGTTCATCGAGCAGTTCAACATGGAGATCCTGACCAGCTCGCCCGAGGACTTCGCCGCCTACCAGAAGAGCGAACAGGAGCGCTGGTTCAAGGTGATCAAGGAGAACGACATCAGGGGCGACTAGTGACGCGAGTCGTCAGCATCCACGAGTACGAGCTCAGGCCCGGCGTAGAGCCCGCCGATTTCGAGCGCGCCCTCAGCGACGCCGAGCGGCGCGGCCTCTTCGACCTGCCAGGCCTCCGCGAGCACCATTTCCTGCGCGGCCTGAAAGGCGCCCGGCGCGGCGCTTACGCCGCGGTCTGGATCTTCGAAAGCCGCGAGGCGTGGGAGAAACTGTGGGGACCGCCGGACGCGCCACGGCCGCCGTCGCAATATCCGCAGCAGTGGCAGGTCTGGGAAAACGAGATCCTGGCGCCGT
>DATGZZ010000863.1:0-2495 GCA_035296945.1 Reyranella sp. | reverse complement strand
CGCGCCCGCTCCGCCCTGTCAGGCGCACGGTTCGAGGCGTTCGACCGCCAGCTCCATGTTTTCCTCGATCTGTCGCCGGCTCATCCGACCGACCGGCTCGATGAGTTCGCCCGCACCGAGCTCGACGCCCACCACGACAAGGTCATGAAGCGCGGCCGTAAGTTCGAATCGCTCGATCCCCACCGCCTGCACCGGCTGCGTATCGCCATCAAGAAGCTGCGCTATGCCGCCGACTTCCTGCGCCCGGCCTTTGCCTCGGCGGCGGCCAAGCCCTATATCGAGGCGACGGTGCGCCTGCAGGGCGCGCTCGGCGCCATGAACGACCGCGCGGTCGCCCGCCACATGCTGGCCGACCTCGCCACGGCGGCGCGTCCTACGGAGGACGTGAAGAAGCCGCTGAAGCGTATCGCCAAGCAGGCGGGAGCCGGCGACAAACGCCGCCGCCGCAAGCTCGAGCGGGCGTGGAAGGAGTTCAGGAAGGCCGAGCGCTTCTGGTAGGCCCGCCCCGCAAGAGGGATCGAGGGTATTCATGAGCGACACGCAGACCGCCGCCGAGCAGCGCATTCCCGTCACGGTGCTGACGGGCTTCTTGGGCAGCGGCAAGACCACGCTGCTGAACAAGCTGCTGCGCCGGCCCGAGCTCGCCGACACCGCGGTGATCATCAACGAGTTCGGCGAGATCGGACTCGATCACCTGCTGGTCGAGAAGTCCGACGACGAGGGCATGGTGACGCTGAACTCGGGCTGCCTGTGCTGCACGGTGCGTGGCGACCTGGTGCGCACCATGAGCGAGCTGTTCCTGAAGCGCTCCAAGGGCGAGGTGACGCCGTTCAAGCGCATGGTGGTCGAGACCACGGGGCTGGCCGACCCCGCGCCCATCCTGCACACCCTGATGACCGATCCCCTGCTCGCCTCGCGCTACCGGCTCGACGGCGTGGTGACCACGGTCGACGGCGTCAACGGCGCCAGCACGCTCGACAATCACGAGGAGGCGGTGAAGCAGGCCGCCGTCGCCGACCGGCTGCTGCTCACCAAGAGCGACATCGCCGACGCGCCCAAGCTCTCGGAGCTCAAGAGCCGGCTGCACCAGCTCAATCCCGGCGCGCCGTTCTACTCGATCTCGAGCGGCGAGATCGATCCCAACGAGATCCTGAATGCCGGCCTCTACAATCCCGAGACCAAGAGCGCCGACGTCAAGCGCTGGCTGCACGAAGAAGCCTACGACCACGGGCACGGCGATCATCACCATCATCATCATCACGGCCATGACGATCATGGCCGCGGCCATGGGCATGAGCATGGCCATGGCGAGCAGGACCCGCACAACGTCAACCGCCACGACGATCGCATAAAAGCCTTCTGCATGACCTTCGACGAGCCGATGAGCTGGTCGACGGTGGCGGCGGCGTTCGATGCACTGGTGACTTATCGCGGTCCCGACCTGCTGCGCATGAAGGGCATCCTGAACGTCAAGGACACCGACAAGCCGGTGGTGATCCACGGCGTGCAGCACGTCTTCCATCCGCCGGCCACGCTCGATGCCTGGCCCGAGGGCGACGACCGCAAGAGCCGCGTGGTGTTCATCACCCGCGACATCGCCGAGAGCACCATCCGCAAGGTCTTCGCCTCCTTCTTCGAAGCCGAGAAGAAGGGCTGGAGCGGGCAGGTCGACCAGCAACAGCAGCAGCAATAGACGGAGCCACCTAGCGCGAGCGTGCGCGCCATGGCATGACGACCGTACAGCCACGCAAGAAATGACGTGGCATCCAGGGAGGATCATCATGCATCGCATTGCACGACGCAGTCTGTTGATCGGATCGCTTGCCGTCGCGGCCTCGCCGGCGCTGGGCCAGGCCTGGCCCAGCCGGCCGGTGAGGATCGTGGTGCCGTTCGGGCCGGGCGGGCCCGCCGACATCTACGCGCGCGTCCTCGGCCACGAGCTGGGCGAGGCGCTGAAGCAGCAGTTCGTGATCGAGAACAAGACGGGGGCGGGCGGCACGATCGGCGCCGACATCGTCGCCAAGGCCGCGCCCGACGGCTACACGCTGCTGATGATGTCCAACACGCTCACCACCAACGAGACGCTGCTGGGCAACAAGCCCTATGCGCTGATGCGCGATCTCACGGCGGTGGCGCCGGTCAACTACTCGGACCTGGTGCTGGTGGTCTCGCCGTCGGTGAAGGCCACGACGCTGAAGGAGTTCATCGCTCTCGCCAAGGTCGAGCCGGGCAAGCTCGCCTACGCCTCGGCCGGTCCGGGCACGCCCTATCATCTGTCCGTCGAGCTGTTCAAGACCATGACCGGCACCGACCTCCTGCATGTGCCTTTCAAGAACAGTGGCGATGCGCGCAACGCGGTGATCGGCGGACACGTCCAGATCATGCTGGATGCGGTCACGGCCATGAAGCCCATCATCGACGGCGGCCAGGTGCGCGCGCTCGCGACCACGGGCAACAAACGCTCGGCCGTGTTGCCCGATGTGCCCACCGTCAGC
>DATGZZ010000862.1:0-7052 GCA_035296945.1 Reyranella sp. | reverse complement strand
ACCAACTTCTTCGAGAACCGCGCGACGGAGTATTCCAAGGCCTCGACGCGCGGCACGTGGGAGGAGGCGTTCTCGTAGGATTGCCGCTCGCCGCCGATTCCGTTAATCGGAGGCATGACCGGGCGGGCCGCTTTTCTGCTGGCGATCGTGTTGGCGGCGCCGTCGGCGCACGCCGCCGGGCTGGCGAGCCATTCGGTGGCCTATGAGCTCAAGCCGCCGGCCGCCAGGATTCGGCATCCTGAGCCGCTACATGGCGCGAGCGCACCGCGTGGCAACCCGGGATCCCGTGGTGCTGAAGCGTTTCTTCCGGGTCGCGAGCCTGCTGGCGCCGCCGCCGGCCATGATGGCGCCCGCGATCGCATGGCGTGTCTTGCTGGGGGGCGGCGATGCGCGCGAGACGAGCCCGGCGCGCAAGGTCTACGTGTGACGGCGCGGCGCTAGCCGAACGCCTCTTCCCAGGTCCCGCGCGTCGACGCTTTGGAGTACTCCGTCGCGCGGTTCTCGAAGAAGTTGGTGTGCTCGATGGCGTTCAGCATCTGGTCCATCCACGGCAGCGGGTTCTTGGCATCGCTGCGGTAGATCGGCTGCAGGCTGAGCTGGGTCAGGCGGCGGTCGGCGATGTAGCGGATGTAGCGCTTCACGTCGACGGCGGTCATGCCCTCGATGCCGCCCATCTCGAAGGCGAGATCGATGAAGGCGTCCTCGTGGTCGACGATGGTCGAGCAGGCGACGTAGATCTCGCGCTGCAGCTCCTCGGTCCAGATCTCCTGGTTCTCGTGCACGAAGGCGCGGAACAGCTTTATGATCGAGTTGCAGTGCAACGTCTCGTCGCGCACCGACCACGACACGATCTGGCCCATGCCCTTCATCTTGTTGAAGCGCGGGAAGTTCATCAGCATGGCGAACGAGGCGAAGAGCTGCAGGCCCTCGGTGAAGGCGCCGAACACCGCCAGCGTCTTGGCGATCGCGGGCTTCGACTCGACGTTGAATTCCTGCATGTAATCGTACTTGTCCTTCATCTCCTTGACGTGGAGGAAGGCCGAGTATTCGGTCTCGGGCATGCCGATCGTGTCTAAGAGATGACTGTAGGCGGCGACATGGATCGTCTCGGTCGACGAGAAGGCGGCCAGCATCATCTGCACTTCCGTGGGTTTGAAGACCCGCGAGTAGTGCCGCATGTAGCAGTTGTTAACCTCGACGTCGGCCTGGGTGAAGAAGCGGAAGATCTGCGTCAGCAGGTGGCGCTCGCTGTCGGTGAGCTTGTTGCGCCAGTCCTTGACGTCGTCGGCCAGCGGCACTTCCTCGGGCAGCCAGTGGATGCGCTGCTGCATCAGCCAGGCATCGTAGGCCCAGGGATAGTGGAACGGCTTGTAGATCGGCTTGGCGTCGAGCAGCGACATGAGAAACCTGCGATCAAATATGAATTGAGCGAAAGAAACCCCGTCGCGCCGCAGTGTGGACCCGCGGCGCGTCGAGGACGGCTGCGGCTACTGACAGCTAAGACACTCTTCGTAGTCGGTCGATTGTTGCGGTGCCGCCGGCGGGACCAGCGGCACCGGTGAGGGGACGTCGACTCTGGGGGCTGAAAGGGCTTGGTCGCCGAGCGGCGCGGCCGTGAGCGCCTCGCCTGCCACGTTCTCGGCGCGCTGTATGCTGAGCGAGCGGCAGTAGTAGAGGCTCTTCACGCCGCGCTTCCAGGCCATCATGTGGATCTGGTGCAGGTCGCGCTTGTGGACGTCGGCCGGCAGGAAGATGTTCAGCGACTGGCTCTGGCAGATGAAGGGCGCGCGGTCGGCTGCGTGCTCGACCAGCCAGCGCTGGTCGATCTCGAACGCCGTCTTGAACACCGCCTTCTCATGGTCGTCGAGGCAGTCGAGATGCTGCACCGAGCCCTGGCTGAAGGTGATCGAGGTCCAGGTGTCCTCGTCGTTCTTGCCCTTCTGCTCGAGCATCTTCTCGAGGTACGGGTTGCGCACCACGAACGACCCCGACAGGGTCTTGTGGTTGTAGACGTTGGCCGCCGACGGCTCGATGCCGGGCGAGGCGCCGCCGCAGATGATCGAGATCGAGGCGGTGGGCGCGATGGCGAGCTTGTTGGAGAAGCGCTCCTCGAAGCCGAAGTCGGCGGCATCCGGGCAGGCGCCACGTTCCTTGGCCAGCGACTTGGAGGCCTCGTCGCACTGGCCGCGGATGTGCTTGAACATCTTCTTGTTCCACACCTTGGCCATCACCGATTCGAGCGGGATGTTGTTGGCCTGCAGGAAGGAGTGGAAGCCCATGACACCCAGGCCGACCGAGCGCTCGCGCATGGCGGCGTAGGTGGCGCGGGCGAAGTCGGAGCCGGCGTTGTCGATGAAGCCCTGCAGGACGTTGTCGAGGAAGCGCATCACGTCCTCGATGAAGGTCGGATGCTCGTGCCACTCGAGGTAGGTCTCGAGATTGAGCGACGACAGACAGCACACGGCGGTGCGCTGCTTGCCGTGATGGTCGATGCCGGTCGGCAGCGTGATCTCGCTGCAAAGGTTGGAGGTCTTGACCTCGAGGCCGGCGAGCTTGTGATGCTCGGGGCGCGCCTTGTTCACGTGATCGACGAACACCAGGTAGGGCTCGCCGGTCTCGATGCGCGCCGTCAGGATGCGGATCCAAAGATGCCGCGCCGAGACCTTGCGCTGCACGGCGCCGTCCTTGGGGCTGACCAGCGCCCATTCCTCGTCGGCCTCGACGGCGCGCATGAAAGCGTCGGAAATCAGCAGCCCATGGTGCAGGTTGAGCGCCTTGCGGTTGGGATCGCCGCCGGTCGGCCGGCGAATCTCGATGAACTCCTCGATCTCGGGATGGTTGACCGGCAGGTAGACCGCCGCCGAGCCGCGGCGCAGCGAGCCCTGGCTGATCGCAAGCGTGAGCGAGTCCATGACGCGGATGAAGGGCACGACCCCCGAGGTCTTGCCGTTCATGCCGACCTTCTCGCCGATCGACCGGAGATTGCCCCAGTACGAGCCGATGCCGCCGCCCCGCGCGGCGAGCCAGACGTTCTCGTTCCACAGGCCGACGATGCCTTCGAGCGAATCGTTGGCCTCGTTCAGGAAGCAGGAGATCGGCAGGCCGCGCTTGGTGCCACCGTTGCTCAGCACCGGCGTCGCCGGCATGAACCACAGATTGCTGATGTAGTCGTACAGCCGCTGGGCATGGCCATCGTCGTCGGCATAGGCCGAGGCGACGCGGGCGAACATTTCCTGATAGCTCTCATTGGGCAACAGGTAACGGTCGGAGAGGGTGGCTTTGCCGAAGACGGTGAGCCGGGCGTCCCGGGAGGGATCAGTAACAACCCGCGCACCACTACGAACTTGAACGACATCAAACACTTGCGGCCCCCATTTTTGCTTTTGTCCACAGCTGTGGATGGAACAGACTGTGGAAGACACCTAGATGTTGGGAGGGCTTTTGGGTGAGCCCCTATGGCTTGATGATACGCCCCTCGAAAGCCATGTCATCGCCAAATTTTTACCCCGGTTGTGAATCTGAGGAATGGATACCTAAGGCATTGAAATAACGACAAAAAATGTCCTTCCAGATTGTGTGATTTTGTCCTTGGGTGGGCCTTCGCAGTCGCAACAAGGAATGAGAACAAAACGCGCTTTCCCGCGGATTCCTAGGGCCCGGAACAGAAACCGCAGCGAATCGGCTATCCTGCGTCGAGACACCCCCCGAAACACAATATGTGGTGGGCACTTTCGGCCACGCCGTTCTCCGTCGTCAGATTGTCATGGTCGGACGTAACATCTCCCCGACACCAACGCCGACCGGGAGGGCGCTCCAATGGCTACCGTATTGGCCCCGCGTGTTTACGGGCTCGATGCCATCTGCGCCGCGGCGCTGGCGATCGGTGGCGAGGAGGCCGCCCATTTTGCCCGCCGCCTGTATGCCCGGGTCGCCGACAAGGATCTGGCCGGCGCATCGGCTGACCAACGGGCGGGCGCCGCGGTCGCCCTGCTCGCCTTCGCCCGCCGGCGCCTGCCGGGCGTGGCCAAGGTGCGGGTGTCCAACACCGGGCCCGATCATGGCTTCGAGAGCCGCCACACCATCGTGCAGATCGTCAACGACGACATGCCGTTCCTGGTCGATTCGATCGCCAACGAGTGCAATCGCCGCGAGATCAACGTCCATCTGCTGGCCCATCCGGTGCTGGCGGTTCGGCGCGACCTCGACGGCGACCTTTTAGGCTTCGCCAGCGAAGCCGGCGAGCGCGCCAAGTCCGAATCGATGATGCACGTCGAGATCGACCGCCAGGCCGATCCCGCCCTGCTCGACGAGCTTGCCGCCGCGCTCACCCGCGTGCTGGCCGAGGTGCGGCTGGCCGTCGAGGACTGGCGGGCGATGCGCCGCGCCTGCCTCGACGCCATCGCCGATCTCGCCGCCAGCCGCTCGCCCAGCCTCGCCGAGTACGACGATTTCCTGCGCTGGCTGGAAGCCGACCACTTCACCTTCCTCGGCCATCGCCGCTATCGCTACGTCGAGGACGCGAGCCAGGCCGGCGGCCTGCGCTACGAGATCGTCGCGGGCTCGCCGCTCGGCATCCTGCGTCGCGACGAGGTGCGGCTGTTCGAGGCCGGCCTCGGCGGGGGCGAGGCGATGTCGCGCTTCGCCCGCGGGCCGGGCAACATCCTGATCGTCAAGACCGACCGCCCCGCGCTGGTCCATCGCACCGGGCCGATGGACTGCGTGATCGTCAAGACCTATGACGCCGACGGCCGCGTCACCGGCGAGCGCCGCCTGGTCGGCCTGTTCACCTCGGCGGCCTATCACGCCACGGTGCGCGACGTGCCGCTGCTGCGCGGCCGCGTCGACAGCATCCTGCGACGCTCCGGCCTCGACGTGCACAGCCACGACGGCAAGGCACTGCTTGCCATCCTGGAAGCCTATCCGCGCGACGAGCTGTTCCAGATCGACGAGGACACGCTCTACGACCATGCGCTGGGCATCCTGCAATTGCAGGAACGGCGCCGCGTGGCGCTGTTCTCCCGCCGAGACGCCGTCGGCCGCTTTGCCACCGGCCTGGCGTTCGCGCCGCGCGAGCGCTTCGATGCCGCGCTGAGCGACCATTTTGCCGCCATCCTCGAACGGTCTTGGCAGGGCAAGGTCCAGTCGGTCGACGTCTCGGTCAGCAGCGATTCGGCGCTGGCCCAGGTGCTCTACACGCTGAAGCTCGAGTCCAACGACACGCCCACGCCCGATCTCGCCGAGCTCGAGCGGGCGCTCGCCGAAGCCGCGACCTCGTGGGGCGACCGCTTCCGCGCCGCCCTGCAGGAGACGATGGGCGAGCCCGAGGGCCGCGCCGCCGCCCGCCGCTGGCGCGACTGGTTCCCCGTCGTCTATCGCGACAGCTTCGATGCCAACCAGGCCGTGGCCGACCTCGACCTGGTGCAGGCCGCCCTGGCCGGCCGGCCCTTCGGCGTGCGGCTCGACCGCGCGCCCGATCTGCCGATGCACCGCTTCACGCTGCGACTGTTCCATCCCAAGGCGCCACTCGCGCTGTCCGACATCCTGCCGCTGGCGGAAAACCTCGGGCTGCGCGTGCTGAGCGAGGCGCCGTTCCTGCTCAAGGCGGGCGACGAGGCGGTGGCGCTGCAGGTGCTGAGCGTGGAGACCGCCGACAAGTCGCCGGTCGACCTCGCCCAAGCGGGCCCGCGCTTCGCCGAGGCGCTGGACAAGGTATGGGCGCGCGCGCTGGAAAGCGACGGGCTCAATCGGCTGGTGCTGGGCGCCGGGCTGGCCTGGCGCGAGGTCGCGATCCTGCGCACCTACGCCAAGTATCTGCGGCAGGCCGGCATCGCCTTCAGCCAGGACTACATGGAGCGCGTGCTGTCGTCCTATCCGGCGATCGCGCGATTGGTGATCGATCTCTTCCTGGCGCGCTTCGATCCGGCGCTGGGCGAGGCAGCGGCCGATGCCCGCAAGCAGAAGCTCGAGCCGCTGGAAGCCGAGATCACCGGCGCGCTGGAAGGCGTGGCGACCCTCGACGAGGACCGCATCCTTCGGCGCTTTCTCAACGCCGTGCGTTGCAGCCTACGGACCAATTACTGGCAAACCGGCCCGGACCAAGCGCCGAAGGACTGGATCTCCATCAAGATCGACAGCCGCGCCATCGACGAGCTGCCGGCGCCCAGGCCCCTGGTCGAGATCTTCGTCTACAGCCCGCGCATGGAGGGCATCCATCTGCGCGGCGGCCGGGTGGCGCGCGGCGGCATCCGCTGGTCCGACCGGCGCGAGGATTTCCGCACCGAGATCCTGGGGCTGATGAAGACCCAGATGGTGAAGAACGCCGTCATCGTGCCGGTGGGATCCAAGGGCGGCTTCTACGTCAAGCGGCCACCGGTGGGCGGCACGCGCGAGCAGGTCCAGGCCGAGGGCATCGCCTGCTACCAGACGCTGATCCGCGGCCTGCTCGACCTCACGGACAATTACGCCGGCAGCGGCATCAAGCCACCGGCCGACGTTGTGCGGCACGATCCGGACGATCCCTATCTCGTGGTCGCGGCCGACAAGGGCACGGCGACCTTCTCCGACATCGCCAATGCGCTGGCCCAGGAATACGGCTTCTGGCTCGACGACGCCTTCGCCTCGGGCGGTTCGGCGGGCTACGACCACAAGAAGATGGGCATCACCGCCCGCGGCGCCTGGGAATCGGTGAAGCGCCACTTCCGCGAGCTCGGCCAGGACATCCAGACCACGCCGTTCACCGTCACCGGCGTCGGCGACATGTCGGGAGACGTGTTCGGCAACGGCATGCTGCTGTCCAGGCACATCAAGCTGGTCGCGGCTTTCGACCATCGCCATATCTTCATCGATCCCGCGCCCAATCCGGCGACCAGCTGGGACGAGCGCAAGCGGCTGTTCGACCTGCCACGCTCGTCGTGGATGGACTACGACAAGTCGCTCCTGTCGGCAGGCGGCGGCATCTACGACCGCGCCGCCAAGTCGATCGCGCTGTCGGCCGAGGCGCGCGCGGTGCTGGGCATCGAAGCGCCGACCATGACACCGATCGACCTGATGCG
>DATGZZ010000861.1:0-7194 GCA_035296945.1 Reyranella sp. | reverse complement strand
GTCGGCGTCGAGGTCGGCGGCACCTTCACCGACCTGGTGGCCGTCGAAGGCGGCAAGGTCGTGGTCACCAAGGTCCCGAGCACGCCCAAAAGCCCGGACGTCGGCGCGTTCGCGGCTCTGACCGCCTCGGGCATCGACCTCGCGAAGATCGAGGACCTCGGCCACGGCTCGACGGTCGCCACCAACGCGGTGCTCGAGCGCAAGGGCGCGGCCGTCGCGTTCGTCGCCACGGCGGGCTTCCGCGATCTGCTGTTCATGCAGCGCCATGACCGGCGCAACATCTACGATCTGTTCTATGCCAAGCCGGCGCCGCCGGTGCGCCGCAAGGACTGCTTCGAGGCGCCGGAGCGGATCAGCGCCGACGGCTCGATCGAGACGGCGCTCGATGAGGCGGCGATCAAAAGCGCGCTGATCCCGGCCATCAAGGCCGGCAGCTATCGCGCCGTCGCGATCTGCCTGCTCAATGCCTATGCCAATCCCGTGCACGAGAAGCGGCTCGCCGCCCTGATCACCGAGGCGCTGCCCGACGTGCTGGTCACGGCGAGCCATCAGGTGGCGCGTGAGTTCCGCGAATTCGAGCGCGCGTCGACGACGCTGCTGTCGGCCTATGTGCAGCCGGTGATCGACGGCTACCTGCATCGCTTCGAGGCCAAGCTCGCGGACTCTGGCTTCAAGGGCCGCTTCACGGTCATGCAGTCCAACGGCGGACGCCTGCCGGCGGAGGCGATGCGCGAAAGCGCCATCACTGCGCTCTACTCCGGTCCGGCCGCCGGCGTCGTCGGCGCGACGCGGCAGGCCGCGCGCTCGGGCTTCGACGATCTCATCACCTTCGACATGGGCGGCACCTCAACCGATGTCTGCCTGGTGCAGGGTGGAAGGCCCTCGCTCGCCTCGGAAAGCGAGATCGACGGCTTGCCCATCCGCACGCCCGTGCTCGACATCGTCTCGGTCGGCGCCGGCGGCGGCTCGATCGCCTGGGTCGACGACGGCGGCATGCTGCGCGTCGGGCCGCAAAGTGCCGGCGCCGATCCTGGCCCCGCCTGCTACGGCAAGGGCGGCACGGAGCCCGCCACGACCGATGCTCATATCGTCATCGGCACCATCCGGCCCGGGGCATTTTTGGGCGGCCGCATGAGCCTCGACGGTGAGGCGGCCAAGCGCGCCTTCGAGCCGCTGGCGCAACGCTTCGCTCTCAGCGTCGAGCAGGCGGCCTCCTCGGCGCTGCAGCTCGCCGACGCCAACATCGTGCGCGCCATCCAGCTCGTCTCCACCGAGCGCGGCCGCGATCCGCGCGACTATGCCCTGGTGCCGTTCGGCGGCGCGGGCCCGCTGCATGCGGCGCGCATCGCCGAGGAGCTCGGCATCTCGACCATCGTCGTGCCGCCCAATGCCGGCGTGATCTCGGCTTACGGGCTGGTCGCCTCGGACTACACCAAGTTCGATGCCGTCACGCGCAAGATGAAGCTCGACGATGCGGTGGCCCAGGAAGCCGGCCGCATCTTCGGCGAGATGCGCGCGCGGCTCGCCGCACAGTTCGCCGACATGAAGCTGCCGGGCGACCTCGTCTATACGCATACCCTCGACATGCGCTTCGTCGGCCAGGCCTTCGAGGTCGGCGTCGAGCTGCCGGCCAACCGGCTGGCCTCGCTCGACTCGGCCTATCTCGCCGAGCTGTTCGCCGACGCCCATCATCGCACCTTCATGCACGGCGCCACGCTCGACCGGCCGGTCGAGATCGTGACCTTGCGGGTCGGCGCCACCCTGCCGATCGGCACGGCGCCGAGGCTCGACCGCGAGATGCTGGCGGCGCGCGCGCCGGAGAAGGCCAGGATCTTCCACGGCGAGGGCTGGATCGACTGCGCGCGCTACACGGCCGAGACGCTGACGGCCGGCCAGAAGATCACCGGCGCCGCCGTCATCGAAGGCTATACCGCCACGACCTGGGTGCCGCCCGACTGGACAGCCGAGCTGGACGCGGCCGACAATCTCATCCTGCGGAGAACACCATGACCGCGCTCAGTCCCATCGATTATGCCGTGATCAGCCAGGCGCTGATCGCCTCGGCGCGCGAGATGGGCGTGAAGCTGATCCGCTCGGCCTACTCGACCATCCTGCGCGAGGCGCGCGACGGCTCGGCCGGCCTGATGGACCGCCACGGCAACACGGTGGCGCAGGCCGAGCTCATCCCCATGCAGCTGGGCCCGATCGGCGAGACGCTGCGCGCCTGCCTGAAACGCCATCCGGTCGAGACCCTCAAAGAGGGCGACTTCCTGATCAACAACGACCCGTTCGAGGGCGGCCAGCACATCCCCGACGTCTTCATCTTCACGCCGATCTTCGTGGCCGGCCGCGTCGTGGGCTTCGGCGCCTCGGTGGCCCATCACCTCGATCTCGGCGGCGGCGCGCCCGGCCTCAACATCCACGCCTCGGACGTCTACCAGGAAGGGCTGCGCTTCCCGCCCAGCAAGTACGACTTCCAGCGCGACTGGAACGGCGGCTCGTTCGAGCGGCTGGTGACGGCCAACGTGCGCGTGCCCGACCTCACCATCGGCGACTTCAATGCCCAGTTCGCCGCCAATGCGATCGGCGTGCTGCGCGTAAAGCAGCTTTGCGAGCGCTATGGCGCCGACAAGGTCGAAGCGGCGATGACGGAGATGCAGGACTACTCCGAGCGCCGCGTGCGCGCTGCCATCGCCCAGGCGCCCAAGGGCACGTTCTACGGCGAGGATGCGGTCGACGACGATGGCCTCACCGACGATCCGCTGGTGGTGAAGGCCAAGGTCACGATCGCCGAGGATTCGGTCGAGATCGACTTCGAGGGCACCTGCGCGCAGGTCAAGCGCAACCTCAACTGCCCTTACTCCTCGACGCTGTCGGCGGCGCTTTCCTGCGTGAAGTCGGTGCTGACCAGCCCGGACATTCCCTACAACGAGGGCATGGCGCGGCCGATCCGCATCAAGGTGCCCTACGGCTCGCTCTTGAACCCGCGGCCGCCGGCGCCGGTGCGGGCGCGCATGATCCCGGCCTATCGCGTGTTCAACGCGGTGATGAAGGCGATGGCCCAGGCGCTGCCCGACAAGGTGATCGCAACCGGCTTCGACTGCACGACGGCCTTCTGCCTCAGCCAACTCGGCGAGAAGGGCTATAGCGTCTACCTTGAAATCTTCGGCGGCGGCTACGGCGCCTCCAAGGATGCCGACGGCTGCGACGCGGTCGACTCGCCGCTCAGCAACTGCTCCAACGCGCCGGTCGAATCGCTCGACATCGACTACGACTTCTTCCGCATTGTCGGCTATGAGCTCGCCCCCGACTCCTTCGGCCTGGGCGCGCGGCGCGGCGGCGCGGGCTTCATCCGCCGTTGCGAGATCCTGAAGGACGACGTGCAGCTTGCCATCTACTCCGACCGCTTCCGTCTGGCGCCCGAGGGCCTGCAGGGCGGCGAGCCTGGCCAGCGCGGCTACTGCCGCGTCCACCGCGCCAACGGCACCGTCGACGATCTCAGGAGCAAGGCTGCCGTCGACCTCGGCAAGGGCGACATCGTCGAGATGTTCGTGGGCGGCGGCGGTGGCTTCGGCCGCATCTCCGAGCGGCCGGATGCGATGATCGAACGTGACCTCGCCGACGGGCTGCTCACGCGCGATCCGCGCGCGACGCGCAAGCTGGCGGCCGAGTAGCCGCGCCAGCCGATGCGGCAGGCCGAGCTTCTCGAACTGCGCGTCGATCAGGTCGGAAGCCTGCTGCGTCCCGCCGCCCTCATCTCCTCATTCCTGTCCTGCGCCAAAGGCGACATCACACGAGGCGCCCTCGATGCGCTGGTCGAGCAGGCCGTCCGTGACGTCGTGGCCAAGCAACAGGCGATCGGCTTCCCGATCGTGACCGACGGCGAGTACGGCCGCATCAACTGGCATGTCAGCTTCAGCCAGATCGAAGGCTGGGCGCTGGACGAGGCGTCGTGGCGGTCTTTCCTCGCCAATCCCGCGATGCGCCACGAGCACGAGCGCGCCAACACGCTGGGCGCCGACGCGGTCCAGAGCTACAAGACGCCGGCGACGGCCAAGCTACGGCTGCTGAGTAATTTCCCGCTCGGCGAATACCGCCGCCTTGCCGCGCTCACTACGGCGCCGGCCAAGGCCATGCTGATGGGGCCGGACCGCGTTTCCCAGATGTGCGACCTGCCGGTCTCGAAGCCTACTTACGAAAGCGCCGACGCTTTCCTGGCCGACGTCGTCGCCGTGCAGAGCCGCATGGTCGGCGAGCTGGTCGAGGCCGGCTGCCCCTACGTGCAGCTCGATGAGCCGAGCTACACGGGCTACGTCGACCGCGCGACCCTGGAGCGCATGCGCGCCAGCGGCGAGGATCCCATGGCCAACCTGCGGCGGGCCATCGCCGCCTCGAACGCCGTGGTCGCAGCTCACGCTGGCAAGGCTGTGTTCGGCATCCACATCTGCCGCGGCAACCGCGCCAGCATGTGGCATCGCGAAGGCACCTACGACGGCATCGCCGAGGAGCTGTTCTCGACCCTGCGTTTCGATCGCCTCCTGCTGGAGTACGACACCGCCCGCGCCGGCGGGTTCGAGCCACTGCGCTTCGTGCCCAAGGGCCCGCTCGGCCAAGCGCCGGTCGTCGTGCTGGGCCTGGTCACGACCAAGACCGGCGAGATCGAGACGGTGGACGCCTTGCAGCGCCGCATCGAGGAGGCCAGCCGCTTCATCGACGTCGACCAGCTCGCGCTGAGCCCGCAATGCGGTTTCGCTTCGGGCATGTCGGGTAATGACCTCAGCCACGACCAGCAATGGCGCAAGCTGGAAGTCATCCTCGAGACGGCCCGGCGCGTCTGGCACTGACCTCGGCCGCTGCACGCAAGCCTGGCGCCGAGTAGCCGTGCTACGCGACTTTGTTTTTCGCCTTCGCGCGCGTCTTGCCGACGTTGCGCAGCAAGACTGGTTCATGCTCAGGAAACTCTACGATCAGGTGGAGCTGCCCACCCATCGCGTCGATATACTTAGTCAAGGTCGACAGGCGAGGATCTTCACGGCTTTCAAGGCGAGAAATGCTGACCTGCTTCACGCCAAGGCGCTTGGCCATCGAGACTTGAGTGCGGTTGCGCGCCTGCCGCAATTCCCGCAGCGCCATATGACGCTTGGCAATTTTGGCCGCTGTGCGTCGGATGCCGGCGCGCTCCTTCGATGTAAAGAGCTCCCGCATCATGTTTTCGAACTTCACAGCCATGCCTATCTCCGCTTTGTGCCACGCAAAGATGCGAGATGATCATCGAGCCGACCGTCGGCCGTCGCGATCAGCCGCCGATAGAAACGATCAGACGTGACGCCGGATTTGTTTGCGCCGACCAGCAGGATTGCCCGCCGTCGGAAATCGAACGCATAGGCGATGCGCCATTCACCGTCGCCCACGCTGAACCTTAACTCCTTCATGTTCTTGTGCCGCGATCCCTTCAACGTATCGGCATGCGGCCGACCTAGTATCGGCCCGACAAGTTCGAGAGTTGCGATCGACGTCGCTGCAGCTTTCTGAACATCGCGGCGCCAGTCTCGGAATTCATCGGCGAACGTGTCGTGAAATTCGACGGCCCAAGCCATACGAATATAGCCTATAAGCTATACGGACGCCAGTTGCGATGCGGCGGATCCCGTGACCGCCAGCCCTTCCCTTGAGCCGCGCGTCACCAGATAGGCGATCGCGCGGGCGCACAAATCCTGGCCCTCCATGTGTTCCCCCGGTCCGACTACCGTGCTCGATAGACTGGACGTACGGGGATGAGGTGGCGTTACACGCCTTGTGCCGAAAACAACGCGGCTTGGAGCTACAGAGCGCCCACTGACCGCAAATAGAGGTCGCTGGCTTCCTTGGTCACCTTGCCAGGGCCGCCGTCGGCGATGAGGCGTCCATCGATCTTTGTTACCGCCGTGACGCCCCCGAGAGTACCGGTCACGAACGCCTCGCCCGCCGAGTAGACCTGCGCCAGCGTAAAATCGCACTCGCGCGCGACGTTGCCGGCCTTGCGCCAGGCATCGATGACGTTGGCCTGGGTGATGCCCTTGAAGCTGTAGAGGCCGGTCGAGGTCCAGAGCTCGCGGCCGCGCACGATGAAGAAGTTGGTCGAATTGCAGGAGGCGACGAAGCCGCGCGGATCGAGCATCAGCGCTTCATCAGCGCCGGCGTTGATGGCCTGGATCAGGGCCTGGATGAGATTGAGGCGCGAATGCGAGTTCAGACGAAGATCGAACTGGTCGGGACCCGTGGTGCGGAAGGCCGAAGTGAAGAGCGCATAGCCCTTGGCCTTGGCCTCGGGCAGCGGCGTCTTGTACTCGGCCACGATCACGACCGTGGCGGGACCGACCACGAAGCGCGGATCCTGGTTGGGCGTCTTCTTGACGCCGCGCGTCACCATGAGGCGGACATGCGCGCCGTCGGTCATGCCGTTCTTGTCGAGCGTGTCCTGCACCGCCTTGACCACGCCCTCGCGCGACAGGCCGATGTCGAGCTGGATCGAGCGCGCGCCCTCGAACAGCCGGTCGAGATGGGCGTCCAGGCTGATCAGCCTGCCCTTCACCAGGCGCAGTCCTTCCCACACGCCGTCGCCCAGCACGAAGCCCGAATCGAACACCGAGACGCGCGCCTCGTTGCGCGGCACGAACGCGCCGTTCACGTAGACCAGGACCTTGTCGTTGCGCGCGTCGGCAAGATAGGCCTGCGCGCTCGCCTGCTCCGTCGTCATGCTGGTACTCCTAGAGACTGAATTCCTTGTGGCGGGCCAGGAAGGCCTGCGTGCGCTCGCGCCGCGGATGCTTCAGCACCTCGTCGGGCGTGCCCTGCTCGTGGATCGTGCCATCGGCCAGGAAGATCACGCGGGTCGCCATGTGGTAGGCAAAGCCCAGCTCGTGGGTGACCAGCAGCATGGTGCGGCCTTCCTCGGCCAGCGACCGGATGACGCCCAGCACCTCGCCGACCAGCTCGGGATCGAGCGCGGAGGTCGGCTCGTCGAACAGCAGCAGCTCGGGATCCATGGCCAGCGCCCGGGCGATGGCGACGCGCTGCTTCTGGCCACCCGAGAGATGCGCCGGATAGTGCGCCGCCTTGTCGGCCAGTCCGACGCGTGCCAGCTCGCGCTCGGCACGCGCCTGGGCGTCAGGCTTGCTCATGCGGCGCACCGTGCGCAGGCCCTCCATGACGTTG